>JAICVH010000583.1 GCA_025935435.1 Burkholderiales bacterium | reverse complement strand
CGCGCCCGCCGTGCAGCGCACCGGGATCGTCGATCCCGTAAAGGACCTGACGCCGGTGATCCAGGTCGCGAGCTCGCCGTTCCTGTTCATGGCGTCCCTGGACTCCAAGTACAAGACGCTGAACGACTGGGTGTCCGAAGCGAAGGCAAAGCCGGGTACCGTCAGCTACGGCACGGCAGGCTATGGCACGTTCACGCACCTCGCGGTCGAGCTTCTGCAGAAGGCGGGCAACTTCAAGGCGGTGCAAGTGCCGTACAAAGGCGCGGCACCGGCAATCACCGATCTGTTGGGCGGTCACATTCCGATGGCAGCGCTGTCGATTGCTTCCGGCATGCCGCACATCCAGGGCGGCAAGGTGCGCGGTCTGGCCGTGACGTCTGCGACGCGCAGCCCTGCGTTACCGGACGTGCCGACGGTCGCCGAGTCAGGCTTTCCCGGCTTCGAAGCCAACGGTTGGTTGGGCATCCTGGTGCCGAACGGCACGCCGCCCGACGTCATCGCCAAGTTGAATGCCGAAATCGGGAAGGTGATGCAAAGTTCGGAGATGAAGAAGCTGCTGCTCGCGCAGGGTGTTGAAGCACGCACCAGCACGCCCGAACAGTTCGGTACGCTCATCAGGAACGAGACCGCCAAGTGGGGCAAGATCATCTCTGATGCCGGCATCAAAGAGTAGCGATCCATGTGGCGCGACGGTGTTTAAGTGCGATGCCCGGGACATCATCGCTTGATCAGCGCTCGTTCTCCGTTCGATTCCCCGCGGCGTCGGTTGCTCTGGTCGTTGTTCCCTGCTCAGCCGTGAACGGGAGGTGCAGCAGTTGCTGGGCAAGCGCGAGCAGCGCGCTGGTGGAGAACGCAAAGCACAGCAGGCCGCTCATGCCGAGCATTCCTTCCAGCAGCCTCCAGCGGATCGGCAGGTAACCGGCCCCGAGCGTCGTGTAGTTGACGAGTGCGTTGTAAAACGCGCTGGACGCGTTCGGCTGGGCGCCCTTCCAGGTGAAGAACAGCGCCCACACCATGACCTCGACCAGATGCAGCACGACGATCAACAGGATCGTCACGATGAAGACGAGTGCGCGAAAGCCCGTTGGAGTAACGGTGGTCCTGGCCATCAGGCGCGCACTCGTGCGGACCATTTGCAACAGGCCGACGCCATGAATGATGAGCGTGATGGCCAGCAACACGCAGCCCCACAGGATTTCATCGACCCGAATGACATAGTCGATGTCACGCTGGAGAAATTCGTACACGCGTCCCTCCAGGCAGGTCGCCGCAGGTGCTCGGCCGACATTGTTGGGCCCGCAAACTGGGTTTGTCCACAAGAATGCTCGCTAACGCGCGTGGTTTGATGCGCGCGCAACCTTCTTGGTAACCTCGCGCCGTGGCATGCCGACGCGGCCTGCCCGGTCATCGGAGGACGTTTGGCAACCGTCAGTCTGCGGAGCGTTCGCAAGGCGTTCGATGCACAGGAAGTCATTCACGGCATCGATCTCGAGGTCGCAGATCAGGAGTTCGTAGTCCTGGTCGGGCCTTCGGGTTGCGGCAAGAGCACCCTGCTTCGCATGATCGCGGGTCTCGAGGCGGTGTCGAGCGGACAGATCATCATCGACGATCGCGTCGTCAACGAAGTCGATCCCAAGGATCGCGACGTCGCGATGGTGTTCCAGGACTACGCGCTGTACCCGCACCTCACCGTACGCCAGAACATCGCGTTTTCATTGCAGTACCGTGGCGTCGCGAAGGCCGACATTGCGCGCCGCGTCGCGCACGCCGCAGACATTCTCGATATCGCGCCGCTGCTTGAACGCAAACCGCGCCAGCTGTCCGGCGGTCAGCGTCAACGCGTCGCCATGGGGCGCGCGATGGTTCGCGAGCCCAAGGTGTTCCTGTTCGACGAGCCGCTGTCGAACCTCGACGCCAAGCTCCGCGTGCAGATGCGCACCGAAATCAAGAAGCTGCGCGAACGCGTACGCACGACGGCGATCTACGTGACGCATGATCAGATCGAGGCGATGACACTCGCGGACCGCATCGTGCTGCTGAACAACGGACGGGTCGAGCAGATCGGCACCCCGGAGGACGTCTACGAGACGCCCGCGACGTTGTTCGTCGCAAGCTTCATCGGCGCCTCCGGCATGAATCTCGTCGACGGACACCTGCGGCAGGCGGGGTCGTCATTCCTGGTTGAACTGCGCGACGGCGTGCGTCTGAGCGTGCCGTCGTCGCATTACGAGCGTGTGGACATTCCCGTGGTCGTCGGTGTGCGACCCGAGCACTTGCAGTGGTCGTCCAGTGATGACGCCGCGCTTCATGGCACCGCACGCGTCGTCGAACCGCTCGGCTCCGACACGCTCGTCGTGTTCGATGCGGCCGGTCGCGAATTGCAGGCGCGCCTGCCGCCCCGCCT
>JAICVH010000316.1 GCA_025935435.1 Burkholderiales bacterium | reverse complement strand
GGCATCGCGGCTCGAGGCGCTACGACCGTCGTACGTCGATGCACGGGTGCTCGATGCACTGTCGCTGCCCGACGAAGCGCGGTGGCCTCAGCATTACGCGTGCTGGTCGGCGCGCGAACAAAAAATCGTCGAGCTGCCGGCGCCCGACCCGGCCGTTCGCGCGCAATGGGTCGCGACGCTCGATCAAGCGGCCGCCCGCTGCAACGTCCATCGATGAACAGCCAGCGATGCCGGTGTCATTGCAGCCAGCGATGGCGGTGTCGTTGCATCCCGCGCAGCCAACGGCCGCGCCGCGGGCTCAGCCCGGTTTTCCGTCCAGCCGCGGCCGCGTCAGAATCGGCCAGTAGCGCACGGCGTACACACCGAAGCCGGCCGACCAGCAAACGCCGGACAACACGACGGTTGCTCGATACATTTCGGGCAGGGCAATGCCACCGAACACCCGTATCACCGCAGCAGCGAGGATCAGCAGGTAACAAGCCACCTCGAACCGGTCGGCAACGAGTGGCCGCCCGGAATGCCCGCGCGCCGTACGCGTCATCATGCCGATCGTCATGCCGCCGATCGTGCCGATCGTCAGCGCGTGCACGGCGAACGGTGCCCCGACGTATCCCCACGCCGAAAGTGCGCGCAGCACGAGATGCACGACGATCCATGCATAGGCGACGTGCAGCACCCAGACGAGCGGTGCCGGTGTCGTGCGCCAGGGTTGCCAGAGCCAAAGCCTCGCCGCATGCGCGAGCGCGACGCCCAAGGCGATCACGGCGACGACCGACGCATCGAGCTGCGCGACATCGACGGCGAGCAGCAGCAGGATGCCGCCGAGCGCCAGCTTCTCAACGGCCGGGTGGCGCGTCGCGCGCAGGCCCGGGACGCCGTTGTTGGTGAACATCGGAATCACTCGCCCGCCCATGACGGCAATGACGAACAGCAGGATGTCGAGGCCGATCTGCAGCGTCGCGCGTTGCGGCATCACGACGATACCGAGCCGCGCGATGTGCATGGCGAAAGTCACGACGCCGAGTGCCACGAGCAGCGCTACGAAGAAGTAATTGCGGCGGTTCCTGCTGCGAGCGAGAGGCACCGCGAGCCCGACCGCCACGGCGATCGGAAACGCCGCATTCAACAGCGCCGCGGTCATCGGATACGGTGTCAGCACGGTGATCCGTCCGGCGAGCCAAAGCAGCGCATAACCCGCAAGCAACGGTCCGGTCGGCGTCGGCTGGCCCGTCCAGTTGCGCCCGGCGGTGAACAGGAAGCCGGCGATGACCGCGACCGTGAATCCGAACAGCATCTCGTGCGCGTGCCAGACCGGATCACGGAGATATCCGCTTTGCCATACACCGGCGTACTCGCCCACCCAAAGCAGGATCGATACTGACGCGAACGCGCTCGCGAGCAGGTAGAACGGGCGGAAACCGAGATTCCAAAGCGCGAAGTCCTCCGGCGGCGCGGATGACCGTTCGGTTCCTGCAGCGGGGTGCGCGTCAGGCAGTTGCATTCGATCGACAACTGTAGCGTTGGACGCGCTCCCGATCTTTGATCCAGGGCATGCAGAACGGTTTGCTACGCCGCATCCGGGTCGTCGTCGATCGGCGCGTAGCGACTGAGCCACAGGCTCAAATCGATCTGCCCGTGACCGAGCGCGTCCACCCGATCCGCATAGCCGAGCAGATCGGCGAGCGGCGCCTCGGCCTCGAGGATGAAACGCCCGCGGTGCTGATGAAGCCGGCTGATGCGGCTGCGACGTCGCGCCAGGTCCTTCTGGACGACACGGAGCCGCTCGCCGGGCCCGCACATGAGCAGGCGCATGTACGGCTCGAGCACCGGCGCGCCGTGCGCATACCGGACCGCCGGTGGCTCGACGATCAGCGACGGACCGTAACGCTTGCGCATGGCCGCGACCGGCTCGCTCAGCGCGCGCTCGGTACGGCCAAGCACGCGCAGACGCTTGGGGTCGGCGATCAACAGCGCACTGTCGGCCGGTCGCGCCTGCCAGATCTCCTCGAGCAACCCGTGTTGCGCGTGCGGATCGGCCATGTACAGCGCCTGTTCGATCGGACACTCGGCGTGCATCATCGCAACGCGATGGCGGGCGCCACGATGCACGTCGAGGCGCGCGAGCGAGCGTGGCGTCATGACCGTGCTCCGGGCGTGACGTTCAGCACATGCAGCGCGTCGATCGAGCTATCGGGCAACGCGACGGGGATGCGAGCACCCGCGCGCCGCCCCAGCAACGCGCGACCCACCGGCGCGAAAACCGAGATGCGGGCGCGCGCCGGGTCCGCGGACGCAGGATGCACCAGTCGCACGGTACGGCGGACACCGCCCGGCAATTCGTCATACGTCACTTCGGCGTTCAGCACGACGACGTCGCGGGCGAGCGCATTCTCGGAGACCACGCGCGCGCCTTCGAGTACGTCGAACAATTCCTCGGCTGCGCCGGGAAACAGCGCTTCGCGAGGCGAGAAACTGGCAAGGATTGCAGAAAGCGTAGCGGCGTCACGTGCTGAGAGCACGACATCATTGCGATCGATCACGAAAACCTCCTTCGGTCCGGCGATGGGTCGAGCCCGCCGATGCAGTCGCATGGCGGGGCGGCGCAGGGACCCGGCAACCGGCGGGTCCGAGCCGGTGAGGTTCGGAGGCCGCGCCCGGTTACCGGGTGGGCAGGAGGAAGGCGGTGGTATCCCGCTGATTGCGGGCGCCGCGAGGTGAAATGGAGGCGCTGAGTCTCATGCCGCGCATGTTACGCCATTGTCGCCAAAAGATCAAGCTTTCCTTGGCCAAGAGCCCGTTTCCATCAAACAAACATTATTTTTTTTACACCGCCATCGGCGCCGTTAGCGGTGCTTGGTGCCGGTAGTTTTCGAGCATGAAATCACCCGGTTCGACGCGGTCGAGCCATTCGGGCTCGTATTCGCCGGTTTCCGCGAATGCGGGGATCCGATCGGCGATTACGAGCCGCGGCGGGGGAAACGGGTCCCGGGTGAGTTGTTCATCCAGCATGTCCAGGTGCGTCTCGTAGATGTGTGCGTCGCCGATGAAGTAAGTGAGAAAGCGCGGCGTGTAACCGGTGAGCCGGCCGGCCAGCGCCAGCATCAGCCCGGCCTCACACAGATTGAATGGCGCGCCGAGCCCGATGTCGTTCGAGCGCACGTAGAGGCACAACGACAGCTCGCGCGTCGCAGCGTTCGGCAGGAGCTGATACAACAGATGACAGGGAGGCAACGCCATCTGATCCAGCTCGGCGCAGTTCCATGCGTGGAACAGGATGCGTCGGTCCGCAGGATTGGCGATGATCGTATCGAGGCATTGTCGCACCTGATCGATCGCCTTGTGCAGCAGCAGCTTTGGCGTGCCGTCGTCGATCACCTGTCCGATCGCCCGATAGCCGCGACGATCAGCATCGGCGATCTGCGCCGCGTCCTCCAGATCGAGCAGCTTGTACGCCGGCCACTGGCGCCACTGATAGCCGTAGATATCGCCGAGGTAATCGGGCTCGATCCGGTACGGGCTTCCGAGCCACTGCGCATTCTCGTTGGCGTTCTGATCCCAAACCTTGCATCCGAGCGCGCGGAAGTCGGCCGCGCTGCGATACGCGCGAAGAAAACCGATCAACTCGCCGACCGCCGACTTGAACGGCAACCGCCGCGTGGTGATCGCAGGAAAACCGTCCCGCGCCAAGTCGAAGCGCATCGAAGCGCCGGGGATACTGATCGAGCGCACGCCGGTTCGGTTCTCCTGCCATGCGCCGGTAGCGAGAATCGTTTTGACGAGCTCGAGATACTGCTTCATCGCGGTCAGCGTAGCATGCTGCACGCGTCATCAGCGCGGGTTCGCGCGCTAAAAAAACGCCCGCTGTCGTCGCGGGTGCGGGGGATTCGTTTGGGAAGCCGGCGCGCCGTGCGTGCTGGCTTTGAGGGCGCGCGCGGCGCCGGTCGATGCGCTGCTGCTAGAAAACGCTGCGCGCAGCGCTGATGCGGTCTGCGAGCTGCTCGAGCGCGGCCTGCTGCGCGCGCGACTCTTCG
>JAICVH010000069.1 GCA_025935435.1 Burkholderiales bacterium | reverse complement strand
CGAGTATCACGGGCATCCCTCTCGAGACTTCAGGTTTGGAACCACCGAAGCACGCGCTCGATCCGCAGCACGACCCGCTGTCGCGGGCCTACAACGACGTGCCCTACGTCAGCGCTCCCGACCCCGCGCGTCATCCGGATCGCCTGGCGACGATCGGCACGCTCCTCGACCTCGATGTCGCGCCGATCAGCAGCTGTCGCGTGCTCGAGTTTGCGTGTGGCGATGGTTCGAACCTGGTACCGATCGCGGCCACGCTGCCGAACGCCTCGTTCGTGGGCTTCGATTTCGCGGCCCGGCCGCTCGCGCGCGCGCAAGCGATGGTGCGCGACCTTGGTCTGCGCAACGTGCAGCTGCTGAACGTCGATCTGCGCGAGCTGCCGGGCGACCTCGGTCGCTTCGACTACATCATCGCGCACGGGTTGTACTCCTGGCTGCCGGATGACGTGCGCGACCATCTGATGCCGGCAATCGCGCGGCACCTTGCGCCACGCGGCGTCGCGTTCGTCAATTACAACACGATGCCAGGTTGTCATATGCGCGCGGTCGTCTGGGACATGTTGCGGCATCACACGCGGGCGATCGCCGATGCGCCGGCCAAGGTCGCGGCCGCACGCGCGTTGCTGAAGCTCGTCGCCGCGCCTCTCGAGAACGACAACACGACGCAGCAGGCGCTGCGCGCCGAGATGCAAAGCGCCGCAGCAGCGTCCGACGCGGGGCTCATGCACGACGACCTCGCACCGTTCAACGCAGCCGTGTATTTCCACGAGTTTGCCGCCGATGCGGTGCGTGCCGGCCTCACGTACCTCGCCGAAGCGCATCTCGGCACGATGCTCGCGGGCGATGTCGCGCCCGACGTTCGGCTGGCGCTTGGCCGGCTCGATCGGCTCGCGCGCGAGCAGTACCTCGATTTCATTCATTTTCGCCGGTTCCGCGAGTCGCTGCTCTGTCACGGCGATGCACCGACGCGGTTCGTCGTCGATCCGTCGCGCGTCCTCGGTCTGCATGTGGTCGCGTCACTCGCGTTGCGCCGCGCGAACGCGCAGCCGGGTGCGAGCCATCCGGATTTCGTTGCGATACGAGAGCGCTTGCTCGCCCAGTGGCCTCGATCGGTCGCCGTGTCGGACCTTGCACGTTGGCTTGACGAGCGAGCGCCGAGGTCCGCCGACCGCACGTCGATCGAAGCGCTCGTCATGGAGCTCTACGTAGCGGACCTGGTCGACCTGCGCAGCGCACCGGTGCAAGTCGCGGCACGCGCGGGCGAGCGGCCCGAAGCGTTCGCCGCCGCACGCTGGCTCTCCCGCGACCGCGACGTGATCCCGAGCGTCTATCACGAAGCGCTTCGCTATCAGGACCCGCTCGGGCGCAAGCTGCTCGCGCTGCTGGACGGTACGCACACCCGCGACGAATTGACGGCCGCACTTGGCGGCCCGTTCGCGGGTTCCGGAGGGCGCGCACAGCTCGACCGCGCGCTCGACGTGCTTGCGAGCAAGGCTTTGCTCGTGCGTTGACGCGGGACGAGCCGAACGGGCGGCGAGCGGGTGCGGGCCGCCGCGCGAGTGCGGTATCGTGTCGATCCGATGGCTCCGGTGGGCACGATGGCCATCGAGCGTTTGCGCAGCGCGGCGCGCTACAGGAGCAGCACGATGGACGCTGGACTGGATTTCGACCTCGGCGAAACGATCGGCCTGCTACGCGATTCGGTGCGCGATTTCGCCGATCACGAGATCGCGCCGATTGCCGCCGACGCCGATCGACGCGGCGAATTCCCGAATGCGCTGTGGCCGAAGCTCGGCGCGTTGGGGCTGCTCGGCATGACGGTGGAAGAGGAATACGGCGGCACGAACCTCGGGTATCTCGCCCACGTGATAGCAATGGAGGAGATCAGTCGCGCGTCCGCGTCGGTCGGACTTTCGTACGGCGCGCATTCGAACCTCTGCGTGAACCAGCTCCGGCGCAACGGAACGGAGGCGCAGAAGCGACGGTACCTGCCGAAGCTCGTCAGCGGCGAGCACGTCGGCGCTCTCGCCATGAGCGAACCAGGGTCGGGGTCGGACGTCGTTTCGATGCGCACGCGCGCGGATCGCAAGGGCGACCGCTATGTGCTGAACGGCAGCAAGATGTGGATCACGAACGGCCCGGACGCCGATACGCTCGTCGTCTATGCGAAGACCGAACCCACGGCCGGGTCGAAGGGCATTACGGCGTTCATCGTCGAAAGAGGCTTCAAGGGCTTTACGACGGCGCAGAAGCTCGACAAGCTCGGCATGCGCGCGTCGAACACTTGCGAGCTGGTGTTCGTCGATTGCGAGGTGCCCGAGACCAACGTGCTCGGACAGGAGAACGGCGGCGCGCGCGTGCTGATGAGCGGCCTCGATTACGAGCGGCTCGTGCTGTCGGGCGGCCCGCTCGGCATCATGCAGGCGTGTCTCGATGTCGTGCTGCCGTATGTTCACGACCGCAAGCAGTTCGGCCAGTCGATCGGCGAATTCCAGTTGATCCAGGGAAAGCTCGCCGATATGTATACGACGCTGTCCGCGTGCCGCTCCTATGTCTATGCGGTCGCAAAAGCGTGCGACCGGGGGCAGACGACGCGCAAGGACGCCGCCGGCGCAATCCTGTATGCGGCGGAAAAGGCGACGTGGATGGCCGGCGAAGCGATCCAGGTGCTCGGCGGCAACGGTTACATCAACGAATTTCCCGCCGGTCGCCTGTGGCGCGACGCGAAGCTTTATGAAATCGGCGCCGGAACCTCGGAAATCCGCCGCATGCTGATCGGACGCGAGCTGTTCAAGGAAACGGCCTGACCGGGGGCGCGCGATCGCCACGCTCGACACCCTGCTGGAACAGAACCGCGCGTGGGCCGAGCGCATGCGCGCCGCCGATGCCGACTTCTTTGCGCGGCTCGTGCGCCAGCAGGCGCCCGAATACCTGTGGATCGGATGTTCCGACAGCCGCGTTCCCGCCAACGAGATCGTCGATCTGCCACCGGGCGAGCTCTTCGTTCACCGCAACATCGGCAACGTCGTCGTTCATACGGACCTCAATTGCCTGTCGGTGATCCAGTTCAGCGTCGACATGCTGCGCGTCAAACACATCATCGTCGTCGGCCATTACGGCTGCAGCGGCGTGCACGCCGCGTTGGCGAAACAGCGGATCGGGTTGTCGGACAACTGGCTTCGACACATCCAGGACGTGCACACGATGCACGCGGCACGCTTCGAGACGCTCCGCGACGAGGCCGAGCGTGGCGCGCTCCTGTGCGAGCTCAACGTCATCGAGCAGGTCGTGCATGTCTGCCAGACGACGGTGGTCGCCGATGCGTGGCAGCGCGGCCAGGATCTCACCGTCCATGGCTGGATCTATGGGTTGCACGACGGACGACTGCGCGATCTCGAGCTCAGCGTAACGCGCGGCACGGATCTCGGCTTCGCGTACACGAGTGCGATCGGAAGCCTGGCGCGCGTGGACACCCGCATGGCGCGTACCGGAGCTCAAGCCTGACGTGGCCGAATGAGTGCGATGCGCTCCAATGTCGACGTGCGCAGCCCCGAGTTCAGGCTGAACGCCGAGCGCATGCAGTCGCTCGTCGACGACCTGCGGGAAAAAACCGCAACCGTGTCGCGCGGCGGCAGCGACGATGCCCGGCGCAGGCACCAGGAACGCGGCAAACTTCTTCCGCGCGAGCGGATCAATGCGCTGGTCGATCCCGGTTCGGCGGTGCTCGAGCTCTCGCCGCTCGCGGCAATCGGCATGTATGGCGGCGACGTGCCGTCCGCTGGAATCGTCACCTGCATCGGACGCGTTGCGGGACGTGAATGCGTGATCGTCGCCAACGACGCGACCGTCAAAGGCGGCACCTATTATCCGTTGACGGTGAAAAAGCATCTGCGCGCCCAGGAAATCGCGCAGCAGAACCGGTTGCCGTGCATCTACCTCGTCGACTCCGGCGGCGCGTTCCTGCCCGCCCAGGACGACGTGTTCCCGGATCGGGACCACTTCGGCCGCATTTTCTACAACCAGGCGAATCTGTCCGCGCAGGGCATTCCACAGATCGCCGTCGTGATGGGATCCTGCACGGCCGGCGGCGCGTACGTTCCCGCGATGTCGGACGAGACGGTCATCGTGCGTAACCAGGGGACGATCTTTCTCGGCGGTCCGCCGCTCGTGAAGGCGGCGACCGGCGAGGAAGTGACGGCCGAGGAACTCGGCGGCGGCGACGTGCACACCCGCATCTCGGGCGTCGCCGATCACCTTGCCGAAAGCGACGCGCACGCGTTGCATCTCGCACGCCGCATCGTCGCGAAGCTGAACGGCGTCAAGTCGCTGAGCCTGGACGTGCGACAGCCCGCCGATCCGGTCTACGACGGCGAAGAACTGTACGGCGTAATACCCGCCGACACCCGCAAGCCCTACGACGTGCGCGAGGTGATCGCGCGCATCGTCGATGCTTCGGTGCTCGACGAGTTCAAGTCGCGCTACGGAACGACGCTGGTGACGGGCTTCGCTCGTATCCACGGCTACCCGATCGGCGTCATTGCGAACAACGGCATCCTGTTTTCCGAGTCGGCGCTGAAGGGAGCGCACTTCATCGAGCTGTGCGCGCAGCGCGGCATCCCGTTGTTGTTCCTGCAGAACATCACCGGCTTCATGGTCGGCCGCAAGTACGAGCAGGAAGGCATTGCTCGGAACGGCGCGAAGATGGTCACTGCCGTCGCCTGTGCGCGCGTCCCGCGCTTCACCGTGATCATCGGCGGCAGCTTCGGTGCAGGCAATTACGGCATGTGTGGGCGCGCGTATTCGCCGCGGTTCCTGTGGATGTGGCCGAATGCGCGGATTTCGGTGATGGGCGGCGAACAGGCGGCGTCGGTGCTGGCGACGGTGCGCAAGGACGGCATGAGGGCCGCCGGCAAGACCTGGAGCGCCGAGCAGGAAGAGGCGTTCAAGGCGCCGATCCGCGAACAGTACGAAACGCAAGGCCACCCGTACTATGCAACCGCGCGCCTGTGGGACGACGGCGTCATCGATCCCGCTCAGACCCGCCGCGTGCTGGGCCTCGCCCTGTCGGCAGCGCTGAACGCACCGATCGAAAAGACCGAATTCGGCGTGTTCCGGATGTGAAGATGCGGCGGCAAGGACAAAGGCGCGGTCGCGCCGAATCAATCGACGAAGGCACTGCGCCGTGAATCCATCAACGCTCGAGATCGAGACCGTCAGTGGCGTTGCGACCGTCTGGATGAACCGCCCCGAGCGACACAATGCTTTTGACGAGACGTTGATCCGCGAAGTCCACGATGCGTTCGTAAGCCTCGATGCCGACGCGGCCGTGCGCGTCATCGTCCTCGCGGGGCGCGGCCGCAGCTTTTCGGCCGGGGCCGACCTCGGCTGGATGCGCCGCGCGGCGGCGTACTCGGTCGATGAGAATCTGCGTGACGCGCGCGCACTGGCGGCGATGCTGCGAGCGATCGACCGTGCGCGCAAGCCGACGATCGCCCGCATTCACGGTGCTGCGCTCGGCGGAGGCGCCGGCCTTGCGTGCGCGTGCAGCATCGCGGTCGCGTCGACCGACGCATCGTTCGCGACGACGGAGGTCAGGTTCGGCATCGTTCCGGCGACCATCGGCCCGTATGTCGTGCGTGCGATCGGCGAGCGGGCGGCGAGCCGTTATTTCGTGACTGCAGAACGCTTCGACGCGCACGAGGCGAAGCGGATCGGCATCGTCCACGACGTATGCGCACCGGACGCGCTCGATGCCCGCGTGCGCGCAATCGTCGACAGCGTGCTTGCCGGCGGACCGCTCGCGCAGGCGGCGGCGAAGGATCTGATCCGCAGCATCGTCCATCGTCCGATCGACGACGCAGTCATCGAGGAAACGGCGCAATGCATTGCCGATCTCCGCGCAACGCCGGAGGCGAAGGAAGGTATCGGCGCGTTCCTCGACAAGCGCGATCCTGCGTGGCGCAGCCGATAGCGCGTCGCATGTTCAGCAAGATCCTGATTGCAAACCGCGGTGAGATCGCATGCCGCGTCATCCGTACCGCGCGGCGGCTCGGCATCCGCACCGTCGCCGTATTCTCGGACGCGGATGCGCATGCACGACATGCGCGGCTCGCCGACGAGGCGGTGAATATAGGGCCTGCGCCGGCTCGCGACAGCTATCTCGACATCGGCCGCATCATCGACGCCGCAACCAAGACCGGCGCGCAGGCGATTCATCCGGGTTATGGCTTCCTTTCGGAGAACGAAGCGTTCGCGCGCGCCTGCGCGGAGCACGGCATCGTGTTCATCGGCCCGCCGGTTGCGGCGATTCGCGCCATGGGCAGCAAGAGCGCCGCCAAGCAGTTGATGGAGCGCGCTCAGGTGCCACTCGTGCCCGGCTATCACGGCGACGACCAGGATCCGTCTCTGCTGCGCCGCGAATCCGATCGCATCGGGTATCCGGTGCTGATCAAGGCTACGGCCGGCGGTGGTGGCAAGGGTATGCGCATCGTCGAGGCCGCGAGTTCGTTCGACGACGCGCTTGCCTCTTGTCGGCGGGAAGCCAAGGCGAGCTTCGGCGATGACCGCGTGCTGGTCGAGCGCTATCTGCAGCGTCCGCGCCACATCGAGATCCAGGTTTTCGCGGACAAGCACGGCAACTGCCTGCACCTGTTCGAGCGCGATTGCTCGGTGCAGCGGCGGCATCAGAAAGTGCTGGAGGAGGCGCCGGCACCCGGAATGACGGAGGCGCGGCGCCGTCAGATGGGGGATGCCGCCGTCGCGGCCGCGCGCGCGGTCGGTTACGCCGGCGCCGGCACCGTCGAGTTCATCGCCGACGCGGACGGCAGCTTTTATTTCATGGAAATGAACACGCGGCTGCAAGTCGAGCATCCGGTCACCGAAATGATCACCGGACAGGATCTGGTCGAATGGCAGTTCCGCGTTGCGAACGACGAGCGGCTGCCGCTGGCACAGGAGCAGCTGTCGATCCGCGGCCATGCATTGGAGGCGCGCATTTACGCGGAAGACCCGGACAAGGGCTTCCTGCCTTCGACGGGACGGCTCGTCCATCTCGCGCCGCCGAAGGAGTCGCTGCACGTCCGCGTCGACACCGGCGTCGAGCAGGGCGACGAGATCACTCCGTTCTACGACCCGATGATCGCGAAGCTGATCGTCTGGGACCAGTCGCGCGAACTGGTGCTGGCGCGGATGTTCCAGGCGCTCGCCGATTACCGGATCGTGGGCGTCGCGAACAACGTCGAGTTCCTGTCGCGGCTCGTCGCCTCGCCGGCGTTCGCGCGCGGCGACGTCGACACCGGCCTCATCGAACGCGAGCGAGCGTTCCTGTTTCCGGACGCGGGGAAAGCGCCGCGCGAAGCGTTCCTCGTTGCCGCGCTCGCAACCGTGCTGCGTGAAGAAGACGTTGCACGCGCCGCGGCGGCGCGGCATCCCGATCCGCATTCGCCGTGGCATCACCTCGACGGCTGGCGGCTCAACTCGGATTTCGAACGGCGGCTCATGTTCCGCCATGGCGAAGACGAGATCACCGTCGTCGTCGGCTACGCACGCGGACATTACGAGCTGACGCTGGACGGCGAGACGACGCGCGCGCAAGGTGAACTCGGACCGAATTCGACGTTGCGCGTCGAGCTCGCCGGTTTGCGGCATGACGCGACAGTGGTTGCGACGGGGGAACGACGACATGTCTTTCTGGATGGGCGAAGCTACCAGTTCGCGCGCGTCGATCCGCTCTATCACGCGGGGGAGGGGCAGGGCATCGAGGGACGGCTGGTCGCGCCCATGCCCGGCCGCGTCGTCGCGTGGCTCGCGACGCCTGGCGCCGATGTCGAAAAGAATGCACCGCTTTTGATCCTCGAAGCGATGAAGATGGAGCACACGATCACGGCACCGGCCGCGGGCAGGGTAGTCGGATTCCGCTTCGCGGTTGGCGAGCAGGTTACCGAAGGCGCCGAGCTCGTCGATTTCGAAAAGCGCGCGTAGCACCGACGTCGACAAGCGCACGCAGCAGCGACTTCGAGCGAACGCAACAGCGACTTCGACAAGCGCACGTACGACAATTCGCAGGACGTCTTCCATGCCACTGCCAACCCGCGTCAAACTGGTCGACGTCGGTCCGCGCGACGGGCTGCAGAACGAGAAGGCTTCGATTCCGACCGCCGTCAAGGTCGAATTGATCGATAGGCTTTCGGCCGCGGGCCTCCCTGCCGTCGAGGCAACCGCATTCGTGTCGCCGAAATGGGTCCCCCAGATGGCGGACAACGCCGAGGTGATGGCGCGCATTACGCGGCGTCCCGGCACCCGCTATCCAGTGCTCGTGCCGAACCTGAAGGGCTTCGAGGCCGCGGTTGCAGCGGGTGCAACCGAGGTCGCGGTGTTCGGCGCCGCGTCCGAATCATTCTCGCAACGGAACACCAATTGCTCGATCGCCGAAAGCCTCGCGCGCTTCGAACCGGTGGTCGCAGCGGCGCGCGCGGCGGGTATCGCCGTTCGCGGCTACGTGTCCTGCGTGCTCGGGTGCCCGTATGAAGGCGACGTCCCGGCCCAAAAGGTCGCCGCCGTTGCGGAACGGCTGTTCGACATGGGCTGCTACGAAATCTCGCTCGGCGATACGATCGGCGTCGGTACGCCGGGCAACGCGCGACGGATGCTGCAAACGGTTGCGACGCGCGTGCCGGTCGACAAACTCGCCGGGCACTACCACGACACGTACGGCCAGGCGCTGGTCAACATCTACGCATCGCTCGAAATCGGCGTCGCCGTCTTCGACAGTTCGGTCGCAGGCCTCGGCGGTTGCCCGTATGCGAAGGGCGCGACGGGCAACGTCGCAACCGAGGACGTCGTGTACATGCTGCACGGACTCGGCATCGG
>JAICVH010000684.1 GCA_025935435.1 Burkholderiales bacterium | reverse complement strand
GATCGCGCAGGCAACGTCTTCGCGACCGACGACGGCGTTCGCGAGGATTCGACGCCCGCCAACCTCGCGAAGCTGAAGCCGTTCTTCGACCGCAAGTACGGCAACGTCACCGCGGGCAACAGTTCGCAGGTCACCGACGGCGCTGCCTGGCTCCTGCTCGCGACCGAGGAGGGTCTGCGCGAGCATGGCCTCGTTCCGCGCGCTCGCATCGTCGATTCGCAATGGGCAGCGCTGGATCCGGCGCAAATGGGTCTCGGTCCCGTTTATGCGGCAACGCCGCTTCTGATACGCCACCAGCTTGCACTGACCGACGTCGATGCGTGGGAGATCAACGAGGCCTTCGCCGCGCAGGTGCTTGCCTGCCTCGCCGCATGGCAGGACGACGCGTTCTGCCGCGACGAACTCGGCCTGTCCGGTGCGCTCGGTGCGGTCGACGACGAACGCCTCAACGTCGACGGCGGCGCGATTGCGCTCGGCCACCCGGTTGGCGCTTCGGGGGCACGCATCGTCATGCATCTGGTCAATGTCCTCGAACGCACGCACGGCCGTCGCGGCATCGCGTCGATCTGCATTGGTGGCGGGCAGGGCGGCGCGATGTTGGTCGAGCGCGTGTGATGAACACGTCGGTCGCGACCAGCGTGCAGCGGTTCGAACCTCACAACGCCGTACATCCGCTGCCAGCATCCGATGCGCCGGACTGGACGCTCGCGCGCGATGCAGACGGCCTCGCATGGCTGACGTTCGATCGCGCCGGCGCGACGACGAACACGTTGTCGCAGCGCGCGCTCGCGGGACTGAACGCGATCCTCGATCAGCTGGTGGCCGAGCCGCCGAAGGGCCTCGTCGTCCGCTCCGGAAAGGCCAACGGGTTCATCGCGGGCGCCGACGTCGATGAATTCGGAGACATCGCCGACGCGCAGGCTGCGCGGGCGTTGATCGAGCGCGGATGGACGACATTCGAGCGGTTGTCGAACGTGTCGTTTCCAACGCTTGCGCTGATCCGCGGCTTCTGTCTGGGCGGCGGACTCGAACTGGCGCTGGCGTGCCGCTATCGCGTCGTCGTCGACGAACCGTCGACGCGCCTCGGCTTGCCCGAAGTGATGCTCGGCATCGTCCCGGGCTGGGGCGGCATTCGCCGCCTGCCGCGGTTAATCGGCGCGCCTGCGGCGCTAGACCTGATGCTGACCGGCAAGACGATCGACGCGCGAAGAGCGAAGCGGCTTGGCCTGGCCGACGAGTGCGTACCACCGCGCATCATGGACAACACGGCCCGCGGCGTGCTGCTCGCGCAGCCCGCGCCGCACCGCCTGTCGTTTCCGTTGTCGCTCACGTTGCTGCCGCTTGCGCGCCGATTCGTGGCGCGCAGCGCACGGGCGCAGGTCGCGCGTCGCGCACGCCCCGAGCACTATCCGGCGCCGTATACGATCATCGACTTGTTCGAAAAGTACGACGGTGACGCTCTGGCGCCGCCCGCCGGTGGACCCGCGTCGATCGACGCGCTGCTCGCAACGCCGACGACCGCAAATCTGCTCCGCGTGTTTCACCTGCACGAACGGCTCAAGGCGCTGGGCAGGCAGGAGGATGCCGCGGTGGCACGGGTGCACGTCGTCGGCGGAGGCACGATGGGCGGCGACATTGCCGCGTGGTGCGCACTGCGCGGGCTTGTCGTGACGCTGCAGGACCAGGACGCCGCGCGCCTCGCGCCGGCGATCAAGCGCGCTGCGAAGCTGTTCACCGAACGACTCAAGGACCCGCGCCGCGTGCGCGATGCGATGGATCGACTGATTCCCGATGTACTCGGCGACGGCGTCGTGCACGCCGATGTCGTCATCGAAGCGATCTTCGAGGATGTC
>JAICVH010000315.1 GCA_025935435.1 Burkholderiales bacterium | reverse complement strand
GCCGATTTCACCGTCGACCCGGCGAATCCGCTGACCGTCTTTCGCGAGGCGACGTGGGAAGAAGCGCTCGCGCTTGCGGGTGGCAACCTCGCCCGTATTCGCGACACGCACGGTCCCAATGCGCTTGCGGGTTTCGGCTCGGCCAAAGGCAGCAACGAGGAGGCCTACCTGTTCCAGAAGCTCGTACGCACCGGCTTCGGAACCAACAACGTCGATCACTGCACGCGACTGTGTCACGCGTCGAGCGTAGCGGCGCTGCTCGAAGGCATCGGCTCGGGCGCAGTGTCGAACCCGGTGATGGACGTGATGCAAGCGGACGTCGTGCTGCTGATCGGCGCCAACCCCGTGTCGAACCACCCGGTGGCGGCGACGTGGATCAAGAACGCCGTGAAGAACGGCACCAAACTGATCCTTGCGGACCCGCGCCGATCCGAGCTCGCGCGGCATGCGGCGTACTACCTGCAGTTCAAGCCCGACAGCGACGTCGCGATGCTGAACGCGATCATGCATACGATCGTCGAAGAGGGGCTCGTCGCCGAATCGTTCGTGGACGACCGCACGAGCGGTTACGCGGAATTGCGCGACAACGTCGCGCGCTACAGCCCCGAGGCGATGGCCCCGGTATGTGGCATCGATGCAAAGACGTTGCGGGAGGTCGCACGGCTCTTCGCTAAGTCGCGCGCGTCGATGATCCTGTGGGGCATGGGCATCTCGCAACACGTGCACGGCACCGACAATGCGCGCTGCCTGATCGCGCTGTCGATGATGACCGGCCAGATCGGGCGCCCGGGTACCGGCCTGCACCCGCTGCGCGGGCAGAACAACGTGCAGGGCGCGTCCGACGTGGGGCTGATTCCGATGGTGTTCCCCGACTACCAGCGCGTCGACAACGACGATGTGCGTGCTGCATTCGAAAAACTGTGGGGCGCGACGCTCGATCCTGCGCCCGGCCTCACCGTCGTCGAGATCATGAACGCCGTGCACGCCGGCACCATACGCGGCATGTACATCATGGGCGAGAACCCGGCGATGTCCGATCCGGACGTCGAGCACGCCCGCCAGGCGCTCGCCGAGCTCGAGATGCTCGTCGTGCAGGACATATTCCTGACCGAAACCTGCTATCTCGCCGACGTTATCCTGCCCGCATCCGCGTTTCCGGAAAAAACCGGCACGTTCACCAACACCGATCGCACCGTGCAGCTCGGACGCGAAGCGCTCGCGATGCCCGGTGAAGCGCGTCGCGATTTCGACATCATCGTTGCGATGGCGCGCGAACTCGGTCTCGATTGGACGTACACGCATCCGCGCGAAGTGTTCGACGAAATGCGCAAGGCCATGCCGTCGATCGCCGGCATCACCTGGGACCGCCTCGAGCGCGAAAGCGCCGTCACCTATCCGTGCGAGAACGTCGGCGATCCGGGCGAGCCCGTCGTGTTCATCGACAGTTTTCCGACGGCGAGCGGCCGCGCCAAGCTGGTTCCGGCGCAGATCATTCCGGCCGACGAACGGCCCGACACCGAATTCCCGTTCGTGCTCATCACCGGTCGACAGCTCGAGCATTGGCACACCGGCAGCATGACGCGGCGCAGCCGCGCGCTCGACGCGATCGAGCCGTTTCCGATTGCGTCGCTCAACTCCGAGGACCTGCGCACGATCGGCATTGCACCCGGTGGCGTCATCACCGTCGCGTCACGCCGCGGCAGCGTGTCGCTCTACGCACGCGCCGACGACGGGACGCCGCGCGGCAGCGTCTTCATCCCGTTCTGTTATTACGAGGCGGCGGCGAACCTGCTCACCAATCCGGTACTCGATCCGTTCGGCAAGATCCCGGAGTTCAAGTATTGCGCCGTGCGCGTGTCGGCCGGCGGAACGGTGGATCCGACGCCGGGTTACGACGAGCCGGCGACGCTGGCCGCGGATTGACCGGCTTCGGCGCCATCGACGATCGGAGCGCCGCGCGAGCGCATTGAAGCTCAACGTCCTGTCGGACCTGCATCTGTCGCTCGGCGCGCTCGACGTGCCGCGAAACGGTGCGGACGTCGTGATCCTCGCGGGCGACATCGGGCGTCCCCCGGAAGCGATCGAATGGGCACGCGGCATAACCAAGCCGGTTCTTTACGTGCCCGGCAATCACGAGTTCTACGGGGGCAGTCTCGACGCGACGCTCGATGAACTGAAAGCTCGGGCGATCGGCACGAACGTTCGCGTGCTCGACGACGACGCCGTGACGGTCGATGGCGTGCGCTTCCTCGGCACCACGTTGTGGACCGACTTCCTGCTGTTCGGTCGCGACCAGCGCGATGCGGCGATGCGCGAAGGCCAGCGCTACCTCCGCGACTTCACGCGCATTCGGACGAGCGACTCACCGCCGACGGCTTTCACGCCCGAAGACGCCGCGGCGCGCTTCGATCGTCATTCGCGATGGCTGCAGTCGCAACTGGACAAGCCATTCCACGGACCCACGGTCGTCATCACGCACCACGCGCCGTCTGCTGCAAGCATCCATCCGCGCTTCGCCGGTTCAGCGCTCAACGCGTGCTTCGTGTCGAATGCCGAACATCTGCTCGGCGATGACCGTGTGCAGCTGTGGGTGCACGGCCACACGCACGACAGCTTCGACTATGACGTCAAGGGAACGCGCGTCGTCTGCAATCCCCGCGGCTATGCGAAGGGCGGCGTGAACGAGAATCCGCACTTCGATGCCGACTTCATTGCAGTAGTCGACTGTGTGGGCCAGCAGGTGTCGCTCTGACCAAGCAGGCAAACCGGTTTCGCAACTTGACTGCGCGAGGTTGCGGGCTTCACTGCCGCTGGCCGCGAAACGTCCAGATAACCATCCGAGTTTCCTCGTCAGTCAGTGCCACGGGCAGGTGCCTCACCCCGACCATGACCGGCTCGTACCCCAGCGACGGATTCAACGAATACGAACTCATGGAACGGACGTGGTAATTGGAACCGTTCCCGATCTCCACCGCGACACCTGCGTGGAATTTGATGTCTGGAGGAGTGCTTGCCGGGTCGTCGCATGCGAAGTAGTGGCGCGTATAAGCGGCGCTGTCGCTCAATTCCAGTTCGAGAATCCCTGTGTACGACATGTCGCGCTTGACGAAAATTCGACCGTAGAGCAGGGCGAATCCCCAGCTACCCTCACCCGACCACCTGCAGCCGTCACTGGTGTCGTGCCCGTCCTCCCGATGCGTGACAGTACCGGCGGTCAGGTGGTATACGCCAACGTACCTGACGTCGGAGTGCGGCACTTTTCGCCAGACGAGATCCGTGAAGAACCACTTCTCGTCGTTCGTAAAGGTTCCGGTCGTCCCGGCCTCGCCTTCGAGATGCCCGGCCACGCGAACGTCGCCCTCATAACCCGGCCACTGATCGTCTGATGTGAAGATATTTCGCGGAAACTGGAGCTGTACGGGGCTCGCGTTTTTCTCCCTCGAAGGCCCCGACTTCTGTGACGTGCCTACGCCGCTGGTGGTGATCGTGGCCCGATCATCGGCGCTGAAGTCGATGCTGATCCGTCCGACGTTCCCCGGCGACCCCGGCGCCTCGTAGGGTCCGGCCATGGTCTGCCCGCCTGAGAACAACAACAGATCGCTCTCGAAATGCCGCTCGGTTGTCATCGGACCGGCACCGAAGTACCACAGCGGGTCGCCGGCATCGTCGTACATGAACCCGGCCAGAAACAGCGACGACCCCTGCACTTCGATGCTGTAGCCGCGCCCGCTTTCGTCGGGATTCCACCACCAGCCTGTCTGAGGCCTGAACGAATCGAACGTGAACCATGCCTCCGCTTCCGCCTCGACGTCACCATAGATCTGCCGCTCAATCTGGACCGTCCCGCCGGGCCACGTCAGCGTCGCGTGCGCGTCGTCGGTAAAGCGAATCGTGATCGCCCCGATGTCGACGATGCTGCTCGGAAAGCGGTAGGCGCCGAACAGCGACTGGCCGCCGGCGAACGTCTGCAGCCGGCCTTCGTACAGGTACGGATCGCTGACCGGGCCGCCGGACGTCGCCCACGTCGCGCGACCGCTCGCGTCGT
>JAICVH010000762.1 GCA_025935435.1 Burkholderiales bacterium | reverse complement strand
TCGATCTCAACCGCGCCGGGACGCCGCTGCTCGAGATCGTGTCCGAGCCGGACCTCCGCAGTTCGGCCGATGCGGTCGCGTATGCAAAGACGCTCCATGCACTCGTCGTCTGGATCGGCATCTGCGACGGCAACATGCAGGAAGGAAGCTTCCGCTGCGACGCGAACGTATCGGTACGTCGTCCCGGCGAGGCGCTCGGTACGCGCTGCGAGATCAAGAACCTGAACAGCTTTCGCTTCCTGCAGCAGGCGATCGACTACGAAGTGCGCAGGCAGATCGAGTTGCTCGAAGACGGTGGCACCGTCGTGCAGGAAACGCGGCTCTACGACAGCGCGCGCAACGAAACGCGCTCGATGCGCAACAAGGAAGACGCTCAGGATTACCGCTACTTTCCCGATCCGGATCTGCCGCCGCTCATCATCGACGATGCCTGGGTGCAACGCGTGCTCACCGACATGCCGGAATTGCCCGATGCACTCCGTGCGAGGTTGATGGGTGAGCATGGGCTCGGCGCGTACGACGCCGCGCAGCTGACCGCGTCGCGTGCGCTCTACGATTACTACGATCAGACGGTGAAGCTGTTGCCCGCCGAAGACCCGACGTCTTGCAAGCTCGTTGCGAACTGGGTGCTCGGTGAAGTTGCCGCAGCGCTCAATCGAACGGATGCGTCGATCGCGGATGCACCCGTGCAGCCGCCCGAATTGACGGGGCTGCTACGCCGGGTCGTCGATCAGTCGCTATCGGGGAAGATGGCGAAGGACGTGTTCGAGGCGCTGTGGGCGCGCGAAGCAACCGGCGCCGACGCGGCCGATGCGATCATTGCCCGACGCGGCCTGCGGCAGATCTCGGACGCCGACGCGATCGACCGCCTGGTCGACGACGTGCTGGCAGCGAACGCTTCGACCGTGGCCGAGTTTCGCGCCGGCAAGCAAAAGGCCTTCAACGCACTGGTTGGACAGGTGATGAAGGCGTCGAAAGGCACCGCGAACCCCGCGCAGGTCAACGCCGCGCTGAGACGCAAGCTCGGCGGTTGACCTCCCGGGACGACGCGCGGCCGGCCGTACGATGGCGCCGGCTGCAGAAGGGCGCTAGAACACGAGCTGTCCGAGCATCACGCCGAAGATCAGCACGATCAGGAATATCGCGAGCGCGATGAAAAACAACCACTTCGAGATCGTCTTCGCACCTTTGGCGACATCGGTGAAGCCGAAGAAGCCGGCGATGAGCGAAATGACGAAGAAGATGATGGCCCACTTGATCATGCGATCCTCCCAGGCGAACGTCGCCGCTGCTGTTACCACCGACACACGTGGCGGCGACGCGGTTCCGCGCACGTCGCCACCGCCCGACATGCGGTCCATTCGCTGCACGCGACAAAACACGATGGAGGCGTAATGACCACCCGTTACCGTGACCACCTGCCCCAGCTCGGCGATCGCCCTTTCATCACCGACGGCGGTCTCGAGACGACGCTGATCTACCACGCCGGCATCGATCTGCCGTGCTTCGCGGCGTTCGTGCTGCTCGA
>JAICVH010000357.1 GCA_025935435.1 Burkholderiales bacterium | reverse complement strand
CGGTCCATGGCCTTGGCCGCGCACCACGCTCGCGCAGCTCGTGCACACGATCAATGCGTACGGCCCCGCCGCAATCGGCGTCGACATCGTGATGCCGGAGCCCGATCCGTTTTCGCCCGAGCGGGCGCTTGCGCACGTCGATGCCGATCTCGCATTGCTCGAGCGCATCGCGGCGCTGCCGTCGAACGACGCTGAACTCGCGACCGCCTTCCGCGTCGCGCCGGTCGTCGTCGTGCTCGCCGGCGCTCCAGGTCGACTGGATCAGCCGATGCGTGTGCCACCAATGCTGGTGCGCGACGCAAACGGTCGCGCGGACGACGCACAGAGCGCCATTTCGAACCTGACCCATTATCCCGGCGCGCTGTCGAGTCTTGCGGCATTGAACGACGCGGCGTCCGGCTGGGGGCTCATCATGGCGCTCGACCCGCAAGGCGTCGTTCGTCGCGTGCCCTTGATCGCGAACGTGAACGACACGCTGGCGCCGGCGTTCGCGCTGGAGATGTGGCGCGTGGCGCTCGGCGCGCCAGCCGTTCGGGTCAACACGTCGAACGGCAACGTGAATAGCGTGACCGTCGGCGATCGAACGTTCGCAACCGCGCACGACGGGACCGTCCGCATTCATTTTTCCCGGCGCGAAGCCGACCGCGCCGTGTCCGCCGTGGATGTGTTGAAAGGGGTCGTCACGGCCGAGCGGCTCAAACGATCGTTCGTCCTGATTGGCGCGACGGCGCTCGCACTCGGTGACAACGTCTGGACGCCGATCGCCCAGAAGATGCCCGGCGTCGAGCTGCATGCGCAGTTGCTTGAAAACATGAACGACAATGCCTTTCTCGTGCGTCCCGCCTGGGCGCCGCTCGCCGAGGCAGGTGCGCTGTTGTTGCTCGGCGCGTTGCTGGTACTCGTTACACCGCGGTCGGCCGTTCGCTCGGCGTCGTTGAGCGCGATTACCTGCGCGTTTCTGCTGTTGGCGGTCGCCTACGCGACATTTCGCACCCAGCGCCTGCTGTTCGATGCGGCATCGCCGGCAGTCGCGTTGCTCGCGCTGTTCGGCGTATTGCTGGCGATGACGCTCGCGGATGCCACGCGCAACCGCAAGGCGCTGCAGGAGGTCGTGCAACGGCAACGCGAGGAAAGCGCGCGTGTCGCCGGCGAACTGCGCGCGGCGCAGCGCATTCAGCTCGACACGCTGCCGCGCGCGGATTCGGTGCAGGACGATCGCGTTGAGCTAGCGGCGTCCATGGAGCCGGCGCTGGAAGTCGGCGGCGACCTTTACGACTTCTACAAGCTCGACGACCGCCGGCTTTTCTTCATGTTGGGCGATGTGTCCGGCAAGGGCCTGCCGGCGAGCATTTTCATGGCAGTCAGCAAGGCGCTCTGCAAGAGCACGATGCTGCGCGGAAGCGATGTCGATCTCGGCCACCTGATCGAGCAGACGAACATGGAAATATCCCGCGACAACCCGGCCGCGTTGTTCGTCACGGTGTTTGCCGGGGTGCTCGACCTCGACTCCGGCGCGCTCGCCTACTGCAACGCGGGGCATGAGAATCCGTGGCTCGTCAGCGCGAGCAGTGGATCGGTACGTCGGTTGACGGAGGGGGGCGGGCCGCCTCTCTGCGTCATCGACGAATTCGACTACGGCCGCGCGCAAACGATGCTCGCGGCCGGCGATATGCTTTGCATCGTCAGTGACGGGATCACCGAAGCGCACGATGTGCGCGATCAACTCTATGGCACCGATCGTGTCGAACGCGTCATCGCCAAAGCCGGTTCGGCAGCTGCAACGGTCACTGCGCTGCGGACCGACGTGAAAGCGTTTGCAAATGGCGCCGAACAGGCGGACGACATGACGGTACTTGCGCTGCGGTGGACGCCTCGCAAAGGCAGCGTCTCAGCGGAACAATAAGTTAGACTCGACTTCGGGGTCGGAGTCGTAAGTCGCGCGGAACTCGACTTCGGCGTCGGAGAAATAGTCGCGGCACGATGTTCACAGTGATCGCGTCTGTAAAGTAGGGTCAGACTCGACTTTCGCCTGCATCGAGGATTGCGGCATTGCCACAAATCGTCCGGCGAACGGAAGTCGAGTCTGACCCTATCTTTCAGTCCGGCGAACGGAAGTCGAGTCTGACCCTACTTTTCAGCGAACCAGGACCTCGACGCGCCGGTTACGTGGTTCGGCGACGCCGTCGGCGGTCGGTATCAGCAGCTCGCGCTTTCCGCGCCCGACCGCAACGATATCGGTCGGCGCGATACCGCGCTGGATCAGCGCATTGCGAATGGACTCGGCGCGCTGACGTGCAAGCGCGTCGTTGAACGGGTCGGTTCCGACAGCATCGGTGTGACCAACTACCACGACGTCCGCGACCTTGCGGTCCTTGAGATCGGCGAACACCTGCTCGAGAACCGCTTTCGACGCTTCGGTCAGCGTATCCGAGCCTTCGATGAAATACAGCGTGAACGACGCCGCACGTGTGGGCTGCGCGCCGAGCGCCTCGCCGAACGTCTTGCCGATCTCCGCCTCGCTCGACCGGTACAGCCACGGATCGGCCGGAGTGAGCTCGGTTGCCGCGTACGGCCGATCCAGGACGATCTCGCGCTCACCACGCTTGACCACAACCGCGGTCGGTCGGTCGTCCTTCGCCGGAAGCAGCACGATCCGCTCGCTCGGCCACGTGCAACCGGCGATGAACGCCGTGAGTGCGCAGGCCACCAGCAGGCGGCGCGCGAGCCCGTTCATTGCACGCTGATCACGAATTCAGTCCCGCGCACGCCAAGAATCGCGGACGGCGTAGACAGCGTCATGGCGTCGGGCGACTGTTTGGCGAGCCGGCCGGACACGACGGCCAGCGTCCCGCGGCGCAGCGACGCGTCGAAACGGCCCTGGTTCGTCGTCGAATCGAAATCGTAACGGTCGAGCGCGAGAACGCTGTTCGGGCCTGCCGACAACAGCGAATTGTCGGTCATCGTGATGCCCACCGCACCGTCGCTGCCCGTTCGTACGACATCCGCCGTCTGCAGCCGCGCGCCCGTCTCTCCCGGTAGCGACTGACCCGCGCGATCGATCGTGACGTGCCCACGCGACACCTTCACCTGGCCTATGTCGGCGGCCTGTACGGCCGCACACGCGATTGCGCCAGCCACGACGCATAACGCCTTTGCCATTCGCGACATCGTTCCCTCCGCTCGACGGCCGGCGGCGTTGCCGGTGGCGCTATTGTAAGTACAATGGCGGCGCCGCGTTTGTCCGGCGACCCGATCCCAACGATGCCCTCGGACTCCCAGCTTCTCGAACCATCCAGCACGGTGAACGGCGCGCGGCGCTCGTTTCCCGCACGGTTTTCGAGCGTGCCGGAGACGGCGCGCTTCGTCGAAATCTTCTGCGCATCGCATGACGTCGCGCGGGACGATCGTTTGCGGCTCACGCTGATCATCGAGGAGCTCGTCGCCAACACGATCCTGCATGGACACGGCGTCGAGTGTGACGCGCCTGTCTCGATTGCATTGAACGTCACCGCGGGCACCGTCACGCTCTGCTACGAAGATACGGCGCCGGCGTTCGATTTCGCCGCTGCGATCGCAGATGCTGCGGACCCGATCGATTTGGCGTTCGATGCGCGACCCGTGGGCAATCTCGGACTTCAACTGCTTTCACACTACGCCGAGACGGT
>JAICVH010000139.1 GCA_025935435.1 Burkholderiales bacterium | reverse complement strand
CCGTACGGCAGGTTCTGGATCGGAAAGTGGGAATTCGGCGCGACCGAAACGAACGAACGGAGCTTCGGATCGTTGGGATCCATCGCGCGTCAATCCCGACGGCGCAACGCGGCGATGCCCCGAACCGCCCGCCACGCGCGCGAGACGATCATCGCCTGGGGTCGAAGCGCCTGGCGAGTCCCTGCCAGCACGCCGCATAGTCGCGCTGCAACTGCGGTGCCGTCAGTGCCCGCTCGGTGGGATGAATGACGTAGCGACTCTCGAACATGAATGCAAGGGTACCTTGCAGCTTGTGTGGGAGAAGCTCGGCCGAAGACGCGCGCTCGAACGTCTCCGCATCCGGCCCGTGACCGGACATCGCGTTGTGCAGGCTGCCCCCGCCCGGCACGAACCCCTCGGCCTTGGCATCATAGACACCGCGGATCAGGCCCATGTACTCGCTCATCACGTTGCGATGAAACCACGGCGGCCGGAACGTACCCTCGGCCACCAGCCACCGCGGCGGAAAGATCACGACATCGAGATTCGCCGTACCCGCCGTATCCGACGGTGACGTCAATACGGTAAAGATCGACGGATCGGGATGATCGAAGCTGACCGTGTTGATCGCGTTGTAAAGTGCGAGGTCGTACTTGTACGGTGCGTAGTTGCCGTGCCACGCGACGACGTCGAGCGGCGAATGGTCGATGTCGGCGCGCCACAGTTTGCCGCCAAACTTTGCGACGAGCTCGAACGTGCCTTCGCGCTCGCTGTAATTGGCTACGGGATACAGGAAGTCGCGTGGATTCGCGAGGCCATTGGCGCCGATCGGCCCCAGTTCGGGCAGCCGCAACAACGCGCCATAGTTTTCGCAAACGTACCCACGTGCGGTGCCATCGACGTCGATCGCAAAGCGCACACCGCGCGGCAACACCGCGATTTCGCCAGGCCCGACGTCGAGAACGCCCATCTCGGTGGCGAGGCGCAGCGCGCCTACCTGCGGCACGACCAGAAGCTCGCCGTCCGCGCAGTAGAAGAATCGATCGCGCATCGGACGATTGCATGCGTAGACGTGTATCGCCATGCCGCACTGGGCCGCGGCGTTCCCGTTGCCGGCGATCGTGACCAGGCCGTCGACGAAATCGGTCGGTGCGTCGGGCAGCGGGAAAGGATCCCACCGCAACTGATTGGGCGAAGTGTTGCTCGCAAACGGTGCCGTGACGAGCGCGGGGTGCGCGAGCTCGATGAATTCGCCATGCAGGACCGCCGGCCGAATCCGGTACAGCCAACTGCGCCGATTCGCATGCCGGGGGGCCGTGAACGCCGTGCCCGACAGTTGTTCGGCATAGAGCCCGTACGGCGGGCGTTGCGGCGAATTGCGGCCGACCGGCAGTGCACCTTCGAGCGCCTCGGTGGCGAACTCGCTGCCGAACCCGGACTGGTACTCGAACGTCACGGCATCGCGCTGCTGCACGCGGGTGTCTGCGCGATCTGCGCCTTCGCAACGGCGACCGGCGCGATCCGATGCGGGTCGACGCCATTCTTGATCGCCGTGATTTCGGCGAGGATGGACACGGCGATCTCCGGCGGCGTGCGACTACCGATGTACAGGCCGATCGGACCATGCAGTCGCGCGATCTGTGCGTCGGACAAGTCGAATTCGCGCAATCGTTCGCGCCGCTTGGCGTTGTTGGCGCGCGAGCCCAGTGCCCCGATGTAGAACGCAGGCGACTTGAGCGCCTCCATCAGCGCGAGGTCATCGAGTTTCGGATCGTGCGTCAATGCGACGACGGCGCAGCGCTCGTCGAGGTTCATCGCCTGCACGGTGTCGTCCGGCATCGTCCGCACGAGCGTTACGCCGGGCACGTCCCAGGTCTCCGTGTATTCCTCGCGCGGGTCGCAGATCGTTACCTGGTAGTCGAGTCCAACGGCGATCTCCGCGAGATATTTGGACAACTGCGACGCACCGATGACGAGCATCCGGTAGCGCGGTCCGTGGATCGTTCGCAGTACCTTGCCATCGAACGCGAGGCCATCGCTCGCCCTGGCCGGGTGCAGCGTCGCGAATCCCGATGCGAGATCGAGCCTGCGCGCGACGAGATGACCGGTTTCGACTTCGCGCAACAGCGCGCGCATGCCCGACTCGCGCGTCAGCGGCTCGAGCACGAGCTGCAGCGTTCCGCCGCATGGCAGACCGAAGCGGCGCGCTTCGTCCGCCGAAACACCGTACGTGACGACCTCGCATCGCGTCGCATGATGTCCCTCGCGCCGCGTGCGATCGACGATGTCGTCCTCGATGCAGCCGCCGGAGACCGAGCCGACGACGTGCCCGTCGTCGCGCACGGCGAGCATCGCACCTTCCGGTCGTGGCGAGCTGCCCCAGGTTTTCACGACGGTGACGAGCAGCACGCGGCGTCCGGCATCCACCCAGTCGGCGCTCGTGCGCAGCACATCGAGATCGACGCTGTCCATCGTCACGCTCCTGCAGTCAGCGATAGCCGCGCATATAGAGAAAGATCAAAACGATGGCGATCGCCACGATCGCTACGTACCGTATCCACGTGGCGCCGCCCGGCGGCGCGAGCGGCGTTGCCGAAGGGGTCGATGCAGCCGCCACCGGTGCCCCGGCGTCGGTCTCCGGTTGGGCCGGCGCAACCCGCTCGACAAAGCGCGCGAAGAAGTCGTCGGTGAGCTTCGCTGCGGCACCGTCGACGAGCCGCGACCCGATCTGCGCAAGCTTGCCGCCAACCTGCGCCTTCGCCGCGTACGTGAGCGCCGTGTGCTGCTCGCCTTCCGGTGCAAGCGTCACGCGTGCCTCGCCCCGCGCAAAGCCTGCGGCGCCCCCCTGCCCCTCAAAGTGCAGCGTGTATGCACTCGGCGCATCGACGTCGGTCATTTTCATCGTCCCGTTGAAACGGGCAGCCACCGGCCCGACACGCGTGGCCATGACGACGCGGTAGGCACCGTCGTCCATGCGTTCCAGCAGCTCGCAGCCCGGTAGACAGTCTTTCAGCACCGCCGGATCGTTCAGCGCCGTCCAGACCGTGGCCGGCGGCGCGGGAACGATACGGGTGTTGGACAGTTCCATCGATGCTTGCGCTCAATGCAACACGTGTTCCGCGCGCGCTCGCGGCGGGCGAGCCAAGGCGGCGGCAAGACCGGTGAGCGTTTCCAGATTGTGCACCGGCAGGAAATCGTCGACATGCGGCAGGATGGCCCGAATGCCCGCCGGTCGCGCCTCGAAACCGTCGTAGCGAAGCAGTGGGTTCAGCCAGACGAGCCGCGAACAGGACTTCGACAGACGCTCCGCCTCGAACGCGAGGCCGTCACCGGCATCGGCATCCAGGCCATCGCTGATCAGCAGCACCACGGCGTTCTGCGCGAGCAGCCGGCGGGACCAGCGCACATTGAATTCCGCAAGACAATGACCGATCCGCGTGCCGCCGGCCCAATCCTCGACGGCCGAGGCCACGCGTGCAAGGGCAACATCCACATCACGATGACGCAAATGGCGCGTGATGTTGGTGAGGCGCGTACCGAACGTCAGCACGTGCACGCGGTGGCGGTCGTTGGTCATCGCATGCAGGAAATGCAGCAACATCCGCGCGTAGCGATCCATCGAGCCGGAAATGTCGCACAGCACGCACAGTGGCGGTGTGCGGCGCCGGCGCGTTCGAAAACGCAGCGGCGCCAGCGGCCCCGCGGCGCCGATGCTGCGTCGTAGGGTTGCACGAAGGTCGATCGCATGACCGTTCGGCGCAGCGAGCGTGCGACGAACCGCAAGCTCGGGCAGCGGAAGCTTGATCCTGCGGAATATCCGCTGGACTTCCAGAAGCTCGGCGCCTGTCATCGTTGCAAAATCCTTGTGCTGCAGCACTTCGCGGGCGGAAAACGAAAATGACGCGTCGAACTCGGTTTCCTGTTCACCGGCGGCGTCGCGTCGAGGTGCGGGCGGCAGCATCGCCTGCGCGAGCCGCGCCGGCAGATCGTCGTTCGCGCCGCCACGCCCTTCGATCTTCGGGAGCAGCGCAGCCAGCATCCGTTCGAGAAGCCGGGGATTGCGCCAGAAGAGCTCGAACGCCTGTTCGAAGATCGGCTGGTGTTCGCGCCGCGAGACCAGCACCGCGGCGAGCGCTTCACGAAAATCGATGCGGTTGTCGAGACCGATCGCCTCGACGGCGGCGAGCGCGTCGAGCGCCTTCGCCGGTCCGACCGGCATGCCAGCCGCGCGCAGGATGCGCACGAAGTGAAGCACGTTCTCGGCGAAGCGCCCGCGAGGCAGCACGTCGAAAAACGACGACGACGTCATCGCGCCGGTCGTCGGCGTCATATGATCGCCTGCGCTTCACGCACGAGGCGCGCTGCGACGTCCGGCGTGATCGCGCCGACATCATCCTGATATTTGAGCAGCGCGCCGAGCGTATCGGCCACGGTTTGCGGATCGAGCGTGATGCGATCGAGCGCGACCAGCGCCTCCGCCCAGTCGAGCGTCTCGGCGACACCCGGCGCCTTGAACAAATCGAGCGCACGCAGCCGTTGCGTGACGCCGACGATTTCGCGCGCCAGCGATTCCGACGCCGCCGGGCATTTGCGCCGAACGATCGCGAGTTCGCGCGCAACGTCCGGAAAATCGACCCAGTGATAGAGACAGCGGCGTTTGATTGCGTCGTGGATTTCGCGCGTTCGATTGGACGTGATCACGACCACCGGCGGTGTCTCCGCACGGATGGTGCCGAGCTCGGGTATCGTGACCTGGTAGTCGGAGAGCACTTCGAGCAGGTACGCCTCGAACGGTTCATCCGCGCGATCCAGCTCGTCGATCAACAGCACCGGCGTTGCACCGTCATCCGGTGCCAGCGCCTGCAAAAGCGGCCTGCGCAACAGGAAGCGCGTCGTGAAGATGTCGTGCGCAAGCTCGCCTCGCTCGACGTTGCCGGTGGCTTCGGCAAGCCGGATTTCGATCATCTGCCGCGGATAGTTCCATTCGTACACCGCCGCCGCGGTGTCGAGTCCTTCGTAGCACTGCAGACGAACGAGCGGGCGGGCGAGACCCGCCGCCAGCACCTTGGCGATTTCGGTCTTGCCGACACCCGCTTCGCCTTCCAGGAACAGCGGACGGCGCAACTTCAGCGCGAGAAACACCGCGGTCGCGAGCCGGCGGTCGGCGATGTAGTCACACGCTTCGAGCAGCTCGAGCGTGGCGTCGACGGACGGAGGGAGAATCGATTGCATCGGCGGGGCACAACATCCGGGATCGCGGGGAACGCGGTCTCGCTCTCGAATTCTACGGCATCGCGTTCGAGCGATTCCCAATGCGAACGGGCGGCCTGCGAGCCGCCCGTTCCGCGGTCGAACGACGCTGGTCAGGCGATCATCGCCACCGCGCGCGACGCCATCACCGGGATCAGGTGCGCGCGGTACGCGGGCGAGCCGTGAAGGTCTCCGTTCAATCCGTCCGTACTCATCTTCACACCCTTCGCAGCGACCGGTGTGAAACTCTGCCGCAACGCATCCTCGATCGCCTTGGCGCGGAATACCGACGGTGCGGCACCGGTGACGGCGACCCGCACGTCGCCGTTCGCCGACTGCGCAACGAACACGCCGACGAGTGCAAAACGTGACGCCGGGTTCGCAAACTTGGCGTATGCAGCGCGCTGCATGATCGGAAAGTCGACCGCGGTGATGATTTCATCGGCCGCGAGCACCGTTTCGAACATGCCCTTGAAGAAGTCGTCGGCCGCGATGGCGCGTTTGTTGGTACGAATCGTCGCGGCAGTTCCAACGACCGCTGCAGGCCAGTCGGCCGCCGGATCGTTGTTGGCGACCGCGCCACCGATCGTGCCCATGTTGCGCACCTGGCGATCGCCAATGCCTTCGGCGACGCTCGCGAGCGCCGGCATCGCAGCCTTGACGACATCCGACGACGCGATCTCGGCGTGTCGGCTCATCGCACCAATGACGAGACGCTCACCGTCCTTGCGGATGCCCCTCAGGTCTGCAATGCCGGACAGGTCGACGAGCGTACCCGGCTGCGACAACCGCAGCTTCATGGCTGCGACCAGGCTTTGCCCGCCCGCCAGCGGGCGGCCACCGGTCGATGCGAGCATCGACGCGGCGTCGGCGAGGGTTTTGGGTTGCTGATATTCGATGGCGTACATGGCGTGGCTCCGTCAGGCGTGTCCGTGGGCTTCGCGAATCGCGTTCCAGACGCGAGCGGGCGATGCGGGCATGTCGAGATGCTTGACGCCGAGCGGCGCGAGTGCGTCCATCACGGCATTCATCAGCGCAGCGGGCGCGCCGATCGCGCCCGCCTCGCCGCAGCCTTTCGCGCCGAGCGGATTGTGTGTGCACGGCGTGACTTTGGTCTCTACGTTGTACGACGGCAGGTCGTCAGCGCGCGGCAATGCGTAGTCCATCATGCTTCCGGTCAGCAACTGACCGCTGTCGCGATCATAGACACAGTGCTCGAGCAGCGCCTGCCCGAGTCCCTGCGTCAAGCCGCCGTGCACCTGACCTTCGACGATCATCGGATTGACGATGTTGCCGAAGTCATCCGACGCCGTGAACGCGACGACCTGCACGACGCCGGTATCCGGATCGATTTCCACTTCGCAGATATG
>JAICVH010000221.1 GCA_025935435.1 Burkholderiales bacterium | reverse complement strand
TTTTCTTACGCCAGCTCGGCATCGTCGACGATTGTAGAGAGGCCAGATAGCGCCTACGGTCGGGCTGTCGCCAGCCGGAACGCGGTGACGTCGGTGGATGCGTCGCGTTCACATGACCCGCCCCGCGGAACAGCCATGAAATTTGCAACAAAGCGTGCACGCCGCGTGGCGATCATCACCGTCGGTGCGCTCGCGCTTGTCACGCTGGCAGTGGCTTTCTTTCCCTGGAACGTCCTGCGCGGCGTAGTCGCTTCCGAGCTCAGCGGTCGTCTGCATCGGTCCGTTACGATCGACCATCTTTCCGTCGACCTCGGGTGGACCACGCGCGTCCGGGTCGACGGCGTCACCGTCGCCAACGCGCCGTGGTCGCAGACGCAGCCGATGGCCACGTTACCAACCACACTGCTCACCTTCAGCATCCCTTCGCTGCTGCGCCTGTCACCGGATTCCGTGCACGTCGGGAAACCGCGCATTCTTCTCGAGAAGAGCCCATCCGGCGACGCGAACTGGAATTTTGGCGATGGCGACAGCCGCAGCGGAGCGTTCGTCGGTGCGATCGACTTCGAGGACGGAAAGGTCCGATACATCGATCCAGCGCTGCGAGCGGACATCGACGCATTCATCACCAGTGCCTCCAAGGGAAACGAACACCTGCTCCAGTTCAAAGGCGGCGGCACATTGCGCGGTGAAGCGTTCGAAATCGATGGAACCAGCGCTGGCCTGGGTCAGCTGCGCAAGATCGACGACCCCTATCGATTGACATTGAATGCGCGCGCCGGGCGAACGGCGGTCCGGTTCGACGGCACCGTGGTCCCGTCCGATCTGCAGAACGCCAAGGGTGCGCTGCACTTGAAGGGGCCAGATTTGTCGCAGCTTTATCCGATCGTCCCAACGCCATTGCCCTGGACGCCGCCGTACGACCTTACCGGAAACCTTACGCATGCAGATGCGCGCTGGGTGTTTCGTGACATCAAAGGTACTGTCGGCAACAGCGACCTGTCCGGCGACTTCACGGTCGACATGTCGTCGCAGCGTCCGCTGACGATCGCGGAACTCGCGTCTCGCAAATTCGACTACAAGGATCTCGGCGGCTTCATCGGTCTGCCGCCTGCGAATTCACCGCAGCCGGCGAAGACGCCCGAGCAGCAGCAGGCCGCGAGCAAGCGCGCGACGACCCAGCGGGTGCTACCGGACAAGCGGTTCGAACTCGCAAAGCTCCGCGATCACGACGTCGATCTCAAATTCAAGGGACAAAGCGTCAAATGGGGCAGCATTCCGATCGACAATCTCGATACGCATCTCACGCTGAAGCAGGGCGTCATGCGCTTCAAGCCGCTGGACTTCGGTCTTGCGGGCGGTCACGTCATCAGCAACGTCACGCTCGATGTGACACGCGATGTGCCAACGGCCGAAGCGGCGATCGAGGCGCGGAACCTCGAACTCAAGCGCATCTTTCCGCAACTCGCCTCGCCCAATGGATCGGCCGGGCGGTTTGGCGGGCGCGCACAATTTCGCACCCGCGGAAACAGCGTCGCGGACCTATTTGCGGCAGCCGACGGCGAGGCTGCGATCGCCATGCGCGGCGGCGAAGCCAGCACACTGCAGCTCGTCCTGACCAATCTCGATCTCGCCCGCGCCGCTCAACTCCTGATCGGCGGCGATGAAACGGCGGCCATCCATTGCGCGGTGACCGCTTTGCACGCGAAAGACGGCGTGATGACTCCCGACCTGCTGGTCATCGATACGTCGGCGGAACTGATCACGGGCAGGGGCAGCATCGACTTTGCGAACGAGAAGTATGATCTGCACCTGAAGGCGGACTCCAAGAATGCGAGCCTTCTCGCGCTGAAAGGTCCGATCGTCATCGGCGGTACATTCAAGACGCCGGCGATCCATCCTGAAGTCGCCCCCGTTATTGCACGCGTCGGTGCAGCGATCGGGCTCGGCGTACTTGCGCCGCCGCTCGCGCTTTTGCCGTTGATCGATCTCGGTGACGCGCCGGACGCCGATTGCCGTGCGCTCTATCAGGACGCGCGCGTGCAGACCGGGAACAACGAGCGTATTGCGCGCCCGGATAAAGACAGCGCGAAGGTCACCAAATCTCAGCGGGCAACGGCCAAAGCGAGCGCGGCGCACGAACGCGGTTCCGAAGCGACGAACCAGAAAGCGATACCGACTGAAGCGGCGCGTGCACCCGCGCCCCGCGACCCGGCCGATAGCAAACAGCCAATCGTTCGCGACCCCAAGGAAGAGCCCGCGGCTTGACCTGGCTTGTCGCGCGTACGTGTCCGCACGGCGACCGCGACACAGCAACTCGACTAGCGCTTTTTCGGCTTCGCTTCGCCCTTTTGCCTCGCCGGTGCGTGCGCTGCGTGAAGTGCCTCGAGCGACGCGTGCTGGAGTTCCAGCGTCTTGATGCTCATCTGCATCACGTTGAGGCTCATCGCAAGCCAACCTTCGATGATGCGCAATTCACCGATCCTGCGCTCGACCTCGACCGGATCCAGCGCCGCGAACATCGCCGCCGGATTCGGAAACGGGAGCATACCGGGCATCATGCTGCCCATCATCGCGTGAACGGCGGACGCCTGCGTCGACGGCGTGGAGTCGATCGATGCAGCCGCAGACCCTCCCCCCGGTGGATCGGTCGGCGTCACGGCACCCGACGCGGAGCCGGGCATCGGCATCGCAAACGGGTTCCAGAGACGCTGCATGAACGCCATCGCGTCCTGCGCGGAAAACGGCGCAGTTGCGTCGGGGCCCGGTTTCGGCGGCTCGCTGGTCATGCATCCTCCATGCGGCTCGGTCGACCGCGTTCGGGCGTCGGTGCGCGTAGGCTAATATCGTGCGCCATGGTCGTAGAAGACGCAACTTTGACCGATGCACTCACGCGCATCGTCGGTCATGACAACGTGCTCACCAGCGCTGCCGACGCTGCGCCCTATGTCGTCGACTGGCGGGGGCGCTACCGCGGCTCGGCGCGCGCGATCGTGCGCCCGGCTACAACCGGCGAAGTGGCCGCGATCGTCGCTCATTGCAATGAGGCTCGCGTGCCAATCGTCCCGCAAGGCGGCAATACGGGCATGTGCGGCGGCGCGACGCCGCACCCATCCGGCCGTGAGATCGTCCTATCGCTCTCGCGCATGCGCTCGATACGTGCCGTGGATCGGCAGAATGCGACGGTCACCGTCGAGGCCGGTGCAACACTTGCCGCAGTTCAGGACGCGGCCGCCGCAGCCGGCCTGCTATTTCCACTGTCGCTCGCCTCGGAGGGCAGTTGCACGATTGGAGGCAACCTGTCCACGAACGCGGGCGGCACCGCGGTCCTTCGCTACGGAAACGCCCGGGATCTCGTCCTCGGTGTCGAGGTCGTGCTTGCGGACGGTCGCATCTGGGACGGCCTGCGTGGCCTGCGCAAGGACAACACCGGCTACGACCTCAAGCACTTGTTCGTCGGCAGCGAGGGCACGCTCGGTATTGTTACGGCGGCCGTGCTGAAGCTCTTCGCCGCGGCTCGTACGCGCTTGACCGCGCTTGCCGCCGTGAGTGACGTCGCCCGCGCCGTGGTGTTGCTACAGATGATGAAGCAAGCGCTGGGCGATCGGCTGGTTGGCTTCGAGTTGATGAGCGACGAAGCGCTCGCGCTATCGCGGAAGCATCACCCGGACTTACCAAATCCAATGCCCAACCATGCGTGGTACGTGCTGATCCAGGCAACCGACACTGCGTTCAACGCGCCGCTTGCGACGAACATCGAGGAGACGTTCGCCGCGGCGTTAGACAACGCGACGCTCGCCGACGCCACGATCGCACAGTCGGAAGAACAAGCCGAGCGCCTGTGGGCGCTGCGTGAAAACATCAGTGAAGCACAGCGCCGTGAAGGTCCAAACATCAAGCACGACATTTCGCTGCCGGTCTCGAGCATTCCCGCGTTCCTGGCCGATTGCGCTGCGGCGCTCGCACGAGCGCTGCCCGGCGCGCGCCTGGTGACTTTCGGTCATCTGGGAGACGGCAATCTGCACTACAACGTCGCAGCGCCCGTCGGTACGTCCGGGCAGGCATTCATGGAAAACGCCCCGCTCGCGAACCGTATCGTGCATGATCGCGTCGCCGCCGCCGGAGGCAGCATCAGTGCAGAGCACGGCATCGGCCAATTGAAGCGTGAGGAACTGAAGCGCTACAAGTCCGATATCGAGATTGACCTGATGCGGCGCCTCAAATCGGCGCTCGATCCGCTCGGCCTGCTCAATCCCGGTAAGGTTCTCTGACGCGCGCCTGACCCGATCGCATGGGCAAGATAATCTTCTGGCTGGTCGTGTTCTTCGTCGTGCTGCTCATGCTGCGACTCGTCAACGTTGCAAGCAGCCGGTCGCGAAGCCGCTCGACGGGCAAGCGCAAGACGGTAGAAGCCGCGATGACCCGATGTGTCGATTGCGGCATCTACCTGCCGAGCGCGGATGCAACCACCAGTGCGCGCGGCCCGTTGTGTGGCGATCCGCAATGCGTCGCGCGACGTAGCGACACTTAAGCGCGCCAGCTGTTATTGGCACGGCCGCGGGCGCTTGACGCGAGCCCGCACAAGTCGCCCCCCGGCGGTCCCTGCATTTCAGGCGCCGTATCGGGCACGCAAACCGTCGCTTCCGCCCAGGTCCGCGGGTGTCGTGCGGCGAGCCGGGCACGGAACCTGTCGTTTCCGCGCACATTCGGCGGGCGCATGCACACCGAATCCGGCGGGCATCGACCCGCCCGCTTGGCGTTACTGGCAAAATGCGCGCAGCCGCGCCACGGCGATCGCTTTCTTCGATGTGTCGCCGTCGCGCCCGTTTGGCGCGGCAATGCCTGGACCGCCGCATGGCCCGAATCACCGTCGACCCGGTACCCGCAATCCCGCCGGTAGCCCCTGCGTCGCTTCCGGTGTCGATCACCGGATCGACGCGCCGCATCCTGTGGATTGTTGGTCTGTTTCGCGCGGTCTGCGGCGCGTTGCTCCTCGGCCTCGCGCTGCTTCTCGATCTTCGTGCGCTCAACGTCACGGCGCCGAATTCGTTTCTCACCGCAGCGTCGCTGTACTTCATCTTCGGGCTCGCGGCGTTCGGCTGGATTCAGCAGGAACGGATGCCACTGCC
>JAICVH010000710.1 GCA_025935435.1 Burkholderiales bacterium | reverse complement strand
CTGACCGAACATCGGGCCGCGGAGCCGATGATGTCGATCGGTCCGGCGATCGGCGAGCACCTGAAATCGCTGCGAGCGAAGGGCTCCGGACGGGTTGTCGCTAAGGCGTCAGTCGGCAAACCGAACGCCGACCGTTTGCGCACGCAGTCGCGGATCGTGCGATTTGATCAGCACCGGTCGTCCCTCGAGTATTTCGAAACACCGTTCGAGCGTTTCCTGCTCGAGCCGCTGCATCGCTTCGGCGGTGTAGAACGTCAGATGCGGCCACAGGATGACGTTGTCCATCGCGTGCAGCGTCGCAAGCGGGTGTCCCGATAGCGCGAGCGGTTCGGTGCCATAGACGTCTAGGCCGGCGCCTCCGATCGCTCCCTCGGTGAGTGCGCGCACGAGTGCGGCTTCATCGACGATCGCACCGCGCGATACATTCACCAACACGGCGTTGCGCTTCATGCACTTGAATTCACGCTCGCCGATCAGGTGCCGCGTTTCCTGGTTGAGCACCGCGTGGATCGAGACGACATCGCTCTCCGCGAGCAAAGCGTCGAGATCGTCACGCGGGTCGACGCCCGCGCGCTGCATCGCGTCACGGCCGACGTAGGGGTCGTAGCCGATGACCTTCATTCGGAAGCCGTGGCCGCAAATTCGAGCGACGTTGGTTCCGATCCTGCCGACGCCGACGAGCCCGAGCGTCTTGCCCGCGAGGTCCGATGCCATCCAGCGTGACGTCGGCCACGCCCAGCCGTGCGTCTCCATTTCGCGTTGCAGTGGCTTGAACTTGCGCGCCAGCGCGAGCATCAGCGCGACGGCACCCTCGGCGACCGTTTCCTCGGCATATTCGGGAACGTTGACGACCGGGATGCGCCTGCGCCGCGTCGCCTCGAGGTCGATGGCATCGATGCCGACGCCATACTTGACGATACCCTTCAACCGCGGCGCGTCATCGATGATCTGCGCCGGAACCTGCGCATAACACATCAGCAGCAGATCCGCGACGCGCAATTCCGCGGCGAGCCGGTCACCCGTGACCGCATCGGGCAACACCACGAGATCTGCGCCCGATTCACGGAGCACACGATCGACGTGCGGTAGCTCCAGCTCGCCATCCGTGCGGACGATCTTCGGCACGCGCGTCAGCCGATGGCGCAGATCGCCGAAGCGATGATGTCGAGTGCACGATCGAGGTCGTGATCGTCAATGACGAGCGGCGGTGCGAGCACGATGACGTTGCCTTGGCCGACTTTGAACGACACTCCGCGACTAAGGCATTCGTAGAGCACGCGCTCCGCGACATCGCGCGCCGGTGCGCCGCTCGCCGGATCGACGAGCTCGATCGCGAGCAAGAGGCCGATGCCGCGCACTTCTGCGACGACCGGCGTTCGCCGTTGCAAGTCGCGCAAGCGGGCGAGCGCGTGCGACCCAAGTCGTTGCGACCGCTCGAGCAGCTTTTCGCTCTCGATGACTTCGAGCGTTGCCAGACCGGCCGCGCAACCGACCGAACTTTTTTCGTGCGTGTAATGTCCGAGGGCCCGCTCGGCGGCGACGTCGAGTTCTTCCCGCGCGATCAATGCGGCCATCGGGAATATGCCGCCACCGAGGCCTTTCCCGAGCACCAGCATGTCGGGGACGACGCCGTACCTCTCGACGGCGAACATCGTACCGGTACGTCCCAATCCAATGGGAATCTCGTCGAGAATCAGCAGTGCGCCGTGTTCGTCGCACGCCCGCCGCAGCGTCTGGTAATACGCGGGCG
>JAICVH010000421.1 GCA_025935435.1 Burkholderiales bacterium | reverse complement strand
GACGTCACAAACGATTGCTTGGTGCCCGCGCGCGTCGCCAAGCTTGTCCACGGCGGCGTCGAGCCTGGCCGCGTTGCGTCCGACGAGCACCGTCGACGCACCCAGCGCACTCAGGCGCTGCGCAATCGCAAACCCGATGCCGCCAGCGCCACCGGTAATGACGGCGCGAAGACCCGCGAGCGCTGTGCTCATCCCTCGGCCTCGTCACGCGCTGTGCTCATCCGTTCGCCTCCGGCCTCTCGTTTGCCATCGCCGCGGCGCGCGCGAGGTTACGTTCGAGCTGCGTCTTGCCCTGTCGATACTGCACGGGCCATTCGATCTCCGTGTAGCCGAGCGCGGCCGCAGCGTGCAGCGTCCAGTAGGGATCGGCGAGATGCGGCCGCCCGAGCGCGCAAAGGTCGGCGCGGCCCGCCATCAGAATGCTGTTGACGTGATCGGGCTCGAATATCGCGCCGACCGCCATCGTTGCGATGCCCACTTCATTGCGGATGCGGTCGGCAAACGGCGTCTGGTACATGCGGCCGTACACCGGTCGCGCTTCGCGCGTCGTTTGCCCGGAACTGACGTCGATCAGGTCGGCGCCCGCCGCCTTGAACATGCGCGCGATCTCGACTGCATCGTCCGGCGTGTTGCCGTTCGGCGCCCAGTCATGCGCCGATATGCGCACCGACATCGGCCGGTCTTCCGGCCAGACGTCGCGCATCGCGCGAAACACGTCGAGCGGGTATCGGCAGCGGTTCACGAGCGAACCGCCGTAGGGGTCGGTGCGAAGATTCGTGAGCGGGCACAGAAACGCGGAGAGCAGGTACCCGTGTGCGCAGTGCAGTTCGAGCCAGTCGAAGCCGCATTCGACGGCGCGCCGCGTGGCGGCGACGAACTGATCCTGCACGCGCGCCATGTCGTCCGGCGTCATCGCTTTCGGCACCTGATTGCGCTCGCCATACGCGACGGCGGACGGTGCAATGAGCGGCCAGTTGCCCGCAGTGAGCGGCTCGTCGGCGTCCTCCCAGCCAAGCTGCGTCGAACCCTTGGGTCCCGCATGGCCGAGTTGAAGTGCAATGCGTGAATTGGTGCGAGCGTGCACGTAATCGACGATTCGGCGCCACGCTTCCATCTGTGCATCGTTATAGAGACCGGCGCAACCGGGGCTGATGCGCGCATCGGGCGCGACGCAGGTCATTTCGGTGAACACGAGACCAGCGCCGCCGTGTGCGCGGCTTCCGAGATGCACGAGGTAGTAATCGTCGGGCAGGCCGTCGACGCACGAGTACTGTGCCATCGGCGAAACGACGATGCGGTTGGGGAGCGTGACGCCGCGCAGCGTGAACGGCGTGAGCATCGGTGGCGGCGGCCGATCCGCGCCGGCTTTTGCGTGTGCACGCTTGGCGAACCAGCTTTCCGCCCGCGCCACGAACCCGGCATCACGCAGGCGCAGGTTCTCGTGCGAGATCCGCTGGCTGCGCGTCAGCAGGCTATATGCAAACTGCAACGCTTCGAACGATGTATAGCGATCGACGTGTTCGAACCATTCGGTCGAGTTGCGCGCGGCATTCTGCAGCTTGAGAACTTCGATGCTGCGCTCCGCTTCGTATGCCGCGAGTGCGGCGCGCGTATCGGGCTGCACGCGAAGCATTCGGGACAGTGCGATCCCGTCCTCGAGTGCGAGTTTGGTGCCGGATCCGACCGAGAAATGCGCCGTGTGGGCCGCATCGCCGATCAGCACCACCGGCACGTCGCGTTCACCGACGCGCGTCCAGTGCGTCCATGATTGACATATGACGCGCGGAAACCGGATCCAGATCGCGGAGCCGCGCAGATGCGCTGCGTTCGACAGCAGTCGGTGTCCGTCGAGATAACGCGCAAACAGGCGTTCGCAGAATTCGATGCCTTCCTGCTGCGACATCTGGTCGATGCCGGCGGCGCACCATACTTCTTCGGGGGTCTCGACGATGAACGTCGACGTGTCGCCGTCGTACTGGTACGCGTGCGCCTGGAACCACCCCTGCGGCGTCTGCTCGAAGGCGAACGTGAACGCGTCGAAGCGCTTCTTCGTGCCGAGCCACACGAAACGGCAACGGCGAAGATCGATGTCCGGGCGAAACGACTGCGCGTAGCGCGCGCGTAAGCGGCTGTTGATACCGTCGGCCGCTACGATGATGTCTGCATCGAACTCGCGCGCGAGCGCGCATTCGTCGTCGACGTTGGTCTCGAATACCAGCTCGACGCCGAGCGCTTCGCATCGATGCTGGAGGATGTTCAGCAGACGCTTGCGGCCGATTCCGCAGAAGCCGTGGCCGCCCGACGTGATCGTGCGGCCCTTGTAGTGAACGTCGATATCGTCCCAGCGATTGAATGCCTGGACGATCTGCTGCGCCGATTCGGGGTCCGCGTCCGCCAGGTTGCCGAGCGTCTGGTCGGAAAAGACGACACCCCAGCCGAACGTGTCGTAAGGACGGTTGCGCTCGACGACGCGCACGGCGTGTCGATCATCTGCCCGCTTCAGAAGCAGGGCAAGATAAAGTCCCGCCGGTCCCCCACCGACACAGACGATACGCATTGTTGTTCTGTCGCCCGTGCGGGCGATCCCCCGACGAATAGTTTAGACCTCAAATATCCGCTGTCAATAGCGCGCGCCATCGGGAGGTCAATGCACCAAATGGACTAGGCCATCCTGCCGATCGCGCCGCCGGTAACCCCCGCCTAGACTCGGCTCGTCCGTCGGGCGCTTGTGCCCCGCGGTTCAGGGCCGGTCCATGAACGCTCCCACCCCCGGTTTCACACTCGTCGAACTGCTGGTTGCCCTGGCGATCACCGGGATGCTCCTCGGCCTTGGCGCACCGGCGGCGGGTGCGTGGCTTGCCGAGCATCAACTCGAGGAACGGGCCGATGCGCTGTTGCATGCGCTCGATCGGGCGCGCAGCGAAGCGGTCAAGCGCGGCAGCCGCGTCCATGTGTGTCCCGACGCCAGCGCCGCGTGCCCGGGAAGCGCGGCCGGCTGGGAAGGCGGATGGACGATCGCCGTTCCCCCCGCAGGCGGCGGAACAGGCGCGCCTGTGGCGATCGCGCATGAGCGGGCGGCGGCACCCGGGATCACCGTGCGTGGGAACCGGCCGGTCGCCGATTATGTGTCGTACACAAGCCTCGGATACGCGCGACGCGTTGACGGCGCCTTGCAGATGGGCTCGTTCACCGTCTGCCGCAGCGGCCACAAGGCGCGAAAAATCGTGCTCGCCAACAGCGGGCGCGCGCGCCTCGAGCGCACGAGGGAGTCATGCCCATGATGGCCGCGCATCCATGCACAGCGGCCTTACGTGGACCG
>JAICVH010000636.1 GCA_025935435.1 Burkholderiales bacterium | reverse complement strand
ATGAGCGCGTCGTCGTCGTAAGCAACCAGCTTGGAAATGTCTGCTTCGAGCCATGCGAAGAATTCGGCGTCGCGAATCGCCGCGTGCTTGATCACTTCGGCCAGCCCAGCCGATAACTCGCGCGCGGGCAGCGTCTTCAGGCATTCCGTGTCGATCAGTACGGCGCGTGGCTGCCAGAACGCGCCGATCATGTTCTTGCCGAGCGGATGGTTGACGCCGGTCTTGCCGCCGACCGACGAATCGACCTGCGCGAGCAGCGTCGTCGGCACTTGCACGAACGGCAGCCCGCGCTGGCATATTGCCGCAGCGAAGCCGGCGATATCGCCGATGACACCTCCGCCCAGGGCGATCAACGTCGTGCTCCGCTCGACGCGGAGCTCGAGCAGGCGCGTCAGCAGGTCATCGAGCGTCGCAAGATTCTTGTGCGCCTCACCGTCGGGGAGCAGCACGACATCGACATGCGCGCCGCGCGAGCGCAATCCGTCCTTCAACGCCGCCAGGTGATGGGCGGCGACGACGGCGTTGGTGACGACGACAAAGCGCCGATTCGCCTCGACGCGCAGCATTTCGCCCGCTCGTGCCAGCAGGCCGCGTCCGATGTGAATCGGATAAGCGCGGTCGCCAAGTCCGACGTCAAGCGTTTTCAACGTCACGATTCGGCGCACGGTTCGCTGTCGAGCCAGCGCACGAAGCGCATCACGGCGTCACGATCGGATTCGATCACGTGGCTCGCGACTTCGCGGTACAGCGGATCGCGCAGCTGATACAGCTCGACCAGCCGATTGCGTGGATCGGCCGCGTGCAGCATCGGCCGATGCCGGCTGTTGCGCAGCCGCTGCCACAGCGTTTCGGGTTCGGCGTGCAGGTAGAGCACCGTCCCGTTTTCACGCAGCCGTGCGCGGCTCCCCTCTCGCAACACGGCACCGCCGCCCGTCGCCAGAACGACGCCCGACATTCGCGTCAGCTCGTCGATCATCGCTTCCTCGCGGTCGCGAAATCCGGTCTCGCCCTCGATTTCGAAGATTGTCGGGATGCTGACGCCGAGCCGCGCCTCGAGCTCGTGATCGGCGTCGATGAAGCGCTTGTCGAGGCGACGTGCGAGCTGGCGTCCGAGCGTTGTCTTGCCCGCGCCCATCAGCCCGACGAGAAAGAGATTGCCCCGGTGCAGCGACACCGGGGGATTGTACGTTTCTAAGTCTTATCGCACCGACGTGACCGTGTCCTTCACCACGCGCGGCGTGAGGAAGATCAGGAGCTCGGTCTTCTCGCTCGAACGACCCGTCGTCTTGAAGAGGTTGCCGACGACCGGGACGTCGCCAAGGAAGGGAACCTTCGTCGTGTCGTTGCGGATGACTTCCTCGTAGATCCCGCCAATCACGGCGGTGTCACCGTTGTTGACGGCGATTTGCGTCAGCACGTTCTTCGTGTCGATCGCCGGCACTTGTCCGCCGCCCTGCACGTTGACGAGCTGACCGACCGAGTCCTTGCGAATCTCCACCTGCATGATGACGCGGCCATCCGGCGTGATCTGCGGCGTCACGTCGAGTGCGAGCACCGCCTTCTTGAACGACACGGTCGCCGGTGAATTGGCGCTGCCCGGCGTCACGTACGGAATCTCCGTCCCCTGCTCGATATGCGCTTTCTGGTTGTCGCCGGTGATCACGCGCGGGCTCGAGACCACCTTGCCGCGGTTGTCGGCTTCGAGCGCGGAAAGCTCCAGGTTGATGAGGTTGCCGCTGCCGAGATTGATCAGCGTCAGCGCGAGCTGGCCGGCTGCGTTGGCAACCGGCAGGTTGATGTTGAGCTGCGGCGAGTCGGAATACCCTGCCGACGCGAGGCCCGATGCCAATTCGAACGGCGTCTGCGTCCGCGTTTCACGCGTCACCGTGCCGCCTGCACCGCCCGACAGCGATACGACCGGCGTCGTCGACAACGAACCGCCACTGCCGTACGCATAGCGGCGTCCAAACAGCGTCGCACCGGTCTGCTGGCCGAAGCGTACGCCGAGCTGGCGGCTGAACTTATCGTCGGCGATCACGATGCGCGCTTCGATCAGCACCTGGCGCACCGATGTGTCGAT
>JAICVH010000310.1 GCA_025935435.1 Burkholderiales bacterium | reverse complement strand
GACCGCGCACTACGTGTTCGTACTGCGCGGCTCGCTGACGTTCCGGTTCGCGGGCGTCGATGGTGACGTTACGCTGCACGCGGGAGACGGCCTGTCTCAGCCTGCAGGCGTTCCGCACAACGTCGTCGCACGTTCGGACGATCTCGAGGTGCTCGAAATCAACGAGCCCGCGGAATATGGCACATGGGACCTGCCGGAAGCTCCCCCGCCGTGGCGCTGACGGCGCCCGCGTCGTCGCGACTTCGCAGCAGCGCGCTCGTCACCTGGCTCGGCAAGCGCGGCGGCGCGCTCGCGATCTTCGTTCTGCTGTTTGTCATCTGGGAAGTGGCCGTCCGTCTCACGGGTATCAAGGAGTACCTCCTGCCGGCGCCGTCGAAGGTGTGGGTGGAATTCTGGAAGCGGCACGCCGTCGTCGCGGGCGGCGCATGGGTGACGACGCAGGAAATTCTCGGTGGCTATGCGCTCGCAGTCGTCATCAGCATTCCGCTCGCGCTGGCCGTCGCCTATTCACGTTTCATGGAGCACGCCGTCTATCCGGTCATCGTGTTCCTGCAGATCGTTCCGAAGATCGCCATCGCTCCCCTGTTCATCATCTGGTTCGGCTTTGGTTTCACGCCGAAGCTGCTGCTGGTGTTCCTGCTGTCGTTCTTTCCGATCGTCGTGTCGAGCATTGCCGGCTTCAAGAGCGCCGATCGCGACGTGATGGACTTCGCACGAACCACCGGCGCCGGTCGCCTGCGCCTGTTCCTGAAGATCGGACTGCCGCAGGCGCTACCGCACATCTTTACCGGCCTCAAGGTCGGTGCGGCCTTGGCGGCGACGGCGGCGGTGGTCGCCGAGTTCGTCGCCTCGGACAAGGGCCTCGGTTACCTTCTGCTGCAATACAACGGCCAGCTCGATACACCGATGGTCTTCGCGACGATTGTCGTGCTGTCGCTGATCGGCCTGGCCGTTTACTATGTCGTCGAAGTGATCGAGCGGCTCGCGATACCGTGGCATGTTTCACAGCAGGCGACGGCACGCGACGCCACGTTGTAGAGGGCAACGTCGTCATCGGCGCGAAGCGCGCGCCGAACGATCATCCAAGGAGGAGTCATGAGAACGTCGCGCTGGATCGCGCTATGCGCCGCCGCCATCGCATTGGCTGCGTCGTCGCTGTCGTCCGCCCAGGACAAGGTGTCGCTTCGATTGAACTGGTATCTCGGCGGCCTGCACGTGCCGTTCTATTACGGCAAGGACAAGGGTTACTACAGCGCGGAAGGCATCGATCTGACGATCAATGAAGGGCGCGGATCCGCGAACACCGTCCAGGTCGTCGCGGCGGGGTCCGACACGTTCGGCCTTGCCGACTCGTCGTCGGTGATCCTCACGGCATCGAAGGGCGCCGACATAAAAAGCGTCATGTCGCTGTTGAACACCACCGGATACTCGGTCGTCTCGCTCGCCGAAGCGAACATCAAGACGCCGAAGGATCTGGAAGGCAAGAAAGTGGCCGTGACGCCGGGCGATCCGCTCGGTCAACTGCTGCAGGCGCTGTGCAAGGCCAACGGCGTCGATTGCAACAAGATCAACCTGGTACAGGTCGATCCGGCGGCCAAGGTCGTCACGGTGCTCGAAAAGAAGGCCGACGCGCTGCTCGGCGGCGTCGATGATCAGTACTTCCTGATCAAGTACAAAGGCGCGAATCCGGCCGCGATGCGCTATGCCGATTTCGGCGGAAATATCGTCGGCATGACGATCCTCACGTCCGGTGAAACGCTCAAGAAGAACCCCGACCTCGTGAAGCGCTTCGTGCGCGCGACCGTCAAGTCGTGGGAGGACGCGAAGAAGAACCCCGGCGCCGCCGTCGATGCGGCGTTGAAAGCCAAACCGGATCTCAACCGGCAGTCGACGCTCGATCAGCTGATGGTCGACATCGACCTGCTCGATTCCAAGAACTCGAAGGGGCGCATCGGCTGGGGCGCGCAGGCGGACTGGGACCAGACGCTCGCGCTGCTGCGCAATTACCGCGACCTGCAGACCGACAAGACGTGGACGACGTTCCACACGAACGAGTTCCTGCCCTGAGCGAAACGGCGATCGCACCAAGGCCGGTGACGGCGTCGTTACCGGCGCCCGGGCGTGCCTACGTCGAACTGGCCGGCGTAGGCAAGACGTATCGGCGCGGTGCGCATGAAACCCGCGCGCTGGAACGCGTCGATCTGACGATTCGCGATGGTGAATTCCTCGCGATCGTCGGTCCATCCGGCTGCGGCAAGAGCACGCTGCTGCGTCTCGTCGCCGGTCTGATCGCAGCGACGAGCGGCGACGTGCGTGTCGACGGGCGGCGAGTCGACCGCCCGCAGACCAACGTCGGCATCGTCTTCCAGAGCCCGGTGCTGCTCGATTGGCGTACCGCCCTCGACAACGTGTTGATCCAGGTCGAGTTGCGCTCGCTCGATCCGCGCAAGTACCGCGACCGCGCGTTGCGCCTGCTCGAGCAGATCGGGCTTGCCGAGTTCGCCGATCGTTATCCGTACGAGTTGTCCGGAGGCATGCGTCAGCGCGTTGCCATCGCGCGCGCGTTGATCCACGACGCGCCACTGCTGCTGATGGACGAGCCGTTCGGTGCGCTCGATGCGCTGACGCGCGAGCAAATGCGCGTGGACCTCGAGGCGCTGTGGCTCGATGCGCACAAGACGGTCCTGTTCATTACGCATTCGATCGACGAGGCGGTGCTGCTCGCGGACCGTGTCGTCGTCATGTCGCCGCGGCCCGCCCGCATCGAGCGCATCATCGACGTCGATTTGCCGCGACCACGCGGCCTCGACGCTCGCCGCGCGAGCGCGTTTGCGCGCGCCAGCGATGCGATCACCGACATCTTTCTCGCGCGCGGCGTGCTGCACGGCGCGCGCCCGACGTCCCCGGAGTCGCCAACATGACTGCATTCAAGCTGCAAGGCATCGTCGCCGCGCCCCTGCTGCCGATGCTTCCCGACCATTCGATCGACTGGACATCGCTGCGTTCGTACATCGGCTGGGTGGCCGGGCAGAAACCGACAGCGATCGCGATGAACATGGATGCGAGCGAAGGGCCGTCGCTCGAACGCGACGAGCAACTCGAAGTCCTGCGAGTGTGCAAGCAGGCGATCGCCGGTCTCGTCCCTCTGGTGTCGGGGCTCATCGCCGGATCGACCGCGAGTGCGGTGCGCTGGGGCAATGAACTCAAGGGTGCTGGCGCCGATGCACTCGCCGTGTTCCCGCCGTTTCCCACGTTCCTCGGCAACCCGGTGCCGTCGGAAATGATCTTCCAGTTTCACAAGGCGATCGGCGATGGCGTCGGCCTGCCCCTGATAGCGTTCCAGTTTCCAAAGGCGTTCGGTCCGGATTTTCCGCCGGATACGCTCGATCGCCTGGCGACGATTCAACAGATCATCGGACTGAAGGAAGCGTCGTTCGATACGACGAAGACGATCGAGACGATCGCAGCCGCTCGCGCGCTGCCGCGCAAGCTCGGCATCATGACGGGTAGCGATACGTTCATCTGCGAGGCGATGGTCCTGGGATGTGACGGCGCGCTGATCGGCTTCGCCGGAACCGCGACCGCCGAGCTGATCGAGATGCAGCGCCGCGTCGCTGCATTGGATTTCGTTGGCGCGTTCGCGATCTGGGATCGGCTCGGGCCGCTCGCCCGCTACTGCTGGCGCAACCCGATCCGCGACTACCGGCCGCGGATGAAGGAAGTCCTGAAGATGCAGGGTCTGATCGCGCACGCGACCGTGCGACCGCCCCAGCTTGGCGTCGGTGACGACGAGCGTGCCGAACTGCGGCGACTCGCTGAGCACGCCGGCTTGCTCGACGCACGCGAGCGACCTGCGGTTCGCGCCAGGGTCGCGAGCGCCGCGTAGCGCTCGCGATCGGCGGCCGCGGCCGTCAATAGCCAAGGCTTCTGCCGCCGGCCGTCGCTGAGGCAATCTGGCCGCCAGCCGCCGCGCGTGCGAACACTTGCGACGTTAGTGACTGCGGCGTAGATTGCCTCCGCGACGCGGGGACCGGCTGCGTATCGGTGCTCGGTCGTTACG
>JAICVH010000344.1 GCA_025935435.1 Burkholderiales bacterium | reverse complement strand
TCAGTCGGATGACCGCGAGCGCACCCAGGATCGGCATGCCGATCGCGAGAAAGAAAGGCGGACCGACGTAGCGCTGCCAGGCGAACGACGCTACGTAGATCAGTGCGAGCGCGATCAACGGAAACGCGAGGCGCACGAAGCTGCCGGCCAATCGCGTTTCAATAGCTTTGCGCGTGCGTCTCGCTTCGAAGTGCCGATCGAGTGCCCATGCGAGCGCGATGCATGAAAGCGTCGCCACCAGCTCGAGCCAGCCGCGCGTGGAGGCGAGCGCAACTTCCAGGCGGCCGAAGTCGATCGGTGCGATCACGCGCGCAGTCTAACGGCTGTTTTTCCGCTCGAGCACCGCGGCGAAAAAGCCGTCGCAGCGATGGACGTGGGGGAGCAAGCGCAGCCGCGTGCCGGTATCGAGCGGTGCGCGCGCTTCGGCGAGCACTGCGGCGACGTCGCATTCGACGAACGCATCATGTGTCCTCAGAAATCCGTCGACGATCGCGTCGTTCTCCTCCGGCAGCACGCTGCAGGTCGCATAGACGAGCCGGCCGCCCGGCTTGACGAGCGTCGATGCGGCGTCGAGGATTCGCGCTTGCTTCGCTGTGAGCTCGGTCAGATCGTTTGGCGTCTGGCGCCACTTGAGATCGGGATTGCGCCGCAGCGTGCCGAAACCGGTACACGGCGCATCGACGAGCACGCGGTCGATCTTCCCGCCAAGGCGCTTGACCTTGATGTCGCGTTCGTGCGCGATCACTTGTGGATGAACGTTCGAGAGTCCCGAGCGCGCGAGGCGCGGCGTGAGCCGTTGCAGCCGCTTGGCGATCGTATCGAACGCGTATAACCGCCCCTGCGAACGCATCATCGCGCCGAGCAGCAACGTCTTGCCGCCTGCGCCGGCGCAGAAATCGACGACCATGTCGCTGCGCCTCGGTGCAACCAGCAGACCGATCAACTGGCTGCCTTCGTCCTGCACTTCGATGCGTCCGTCGACGAGCCATGGATGTCGTGCAAGCGACGGCCGACCGTCCACGCGCAGCCCATTCGGCGCATAAGGCGTTTCGCTGACGCGCAAACCTCCGGCGATGAGCGCCACGCGTGCTTCGTCCCGCGTCGCCTTCATCACATTGACGCGCAAATCCAGCGGCGCGGGCAACTGCCACGCGCGCGTCAGCGCGGCGCGCGTCGCCTCGTCGAAGGCGTCGCCCAGCCGATGCCACAGCCAGTCGGGGACGTCCGCCGCTACGGCGGGCGCGAGCGGATCGTGCAGCCGGCCCTTGAACCCGGCGAGCCAGCGCGCGTCCGCAGCGTTGATCGCAGGTTCGATTTCCCGAACGGAATGTCCGAACTCGCGTACGGCAACCGCATAGGCGAGCAGCCGCGGATCCGTCGTTTGCGCGAGCGCTTCCAGCGAAGCCTTGCGACGTAGATAGGCGAAGGCGCCGTCGGACACGAGTGCGCGATCGTGCGAGCCGATCTCCGCGTGCTCGCGAGAAAACGCCGACAGCGCCGTATCGGCCGGCAGGTCGAGCCGCGCGACGCGCTCGATCGCTGCACCAAGCGCCGCGAGTTGATTGCGACGCAACGTCATTGGCCGCGCAGATCTTCGGCACGCATCGGCGGTAACGCGCTACCGGGCATGCCGTATTCGATGTCGCTTACTGTCTTCGGCGGCGCGTCGGCCCGCGTTTCGGCACCCGAACCGGCATTGTCGGCAAGGACCTCCGGTGGCAGGCCGTACGCCTGCGCGTCATCGACGCGAATCGAATCGAGCAACACTTCCAGCGTCCCACGCGACGTGCGTGTGACGCGCATCTTGATCGGGATGTAATGCAGCGACGGTGCAAGCCAGAACCACGCGTCGGTGGCGCCATCGTCGCTATGGCGATGCCAGCGCTCGGTGATGATTTCGCCGCGCTGCCACCTGACGGTTTCCTCCGCCTGCATTGTCAGCGTGTAGCGCGTGACGCGGCGCGTCGTTGCAAGACTGAACGATTGGTCGCCCTTGCCTGGCGGCGAGAAATACGGCTGCCACAGAATCGTCAGCGGATCGTACGCCGGCGGCGTGAGTTGCGACGTCGAGCCGTCGTGCAGCACGACGTTTCCGGCTTCCCAGTCGAAAAACGCGACTTCACGCCGATCCGCGCTGCCGCGTTCGATCGCGAATTCATAGGGACGCAAACCCTCTGGCGTGATGCGCCCATGACTTTCGACCTTGCCGGTACCGCGCACGACCAGCGCTGCGAGGCCGCGCGCCTGACCGACCGTCGAAATGCGATATCGATCGCCGGTGTGTTCGAAGCGATACGTGGCATCGCCGATCAGGAAGCCCTGTGTGCCGAGGAAGACTTTGTAGGCGAGATCGACGCGGGGAGGGAGTGCCGGCGTCGGCGGCATCGGTGGCGCCGTGTCAGCAGCCGCGGTGCTTTCGTTGCTGACGTTCGGAGGTACGACTTGCCGTTCGTCGCTCCGCTCGGCATGCGCAGCTATATCGGGAACGACGGCAGGCGCGTCATTTCCCGCAATCACCGTCTCGTTCGTGGGCGGGGTGATGCGTCGCTGCGCCGGTCGCGGCCGCCGCTGCGTCATTTTTTTCTTGACCATCGGTTCGGGCGCAGGCGCTGCGCTCGGTACCGGAGGTGGCGGCATTTCGGTGAGCGTCGCTTCGAGCACCATGCCCTCGTCGTCACTCGGAATGTCGACCGGCCAGAACGTCCACGCAACGTGAACCACGATCGACAACGCCAGCGCGACGAGCAAACCCTTGCGCACGCGAGGCGGCACTGCGTTCACCGGGGGGGCTCAGCGGCGATCGTTACGCGGCCGTGGTCGAGCGCGATTCGCCCCGCACAGAACCAGCCGACGACCTGGGGTAACAGCCGATGCTCCTGTTCGAGCACGCGCGCCGCGAGCGTCGTGGCGTCGTCGTCAGCGAGAACGTCGACGACCGCCTGCGCCACGATCGGACCGCCGTCGACTTCGGGCGTGACGAAATGCACGGTGCAGCCATGACGCGTGGCACGTTCGCGGAGCGCGCGTGCATGCGTGTCGGTGCCGGGATACGCAGGCAGCAGCGACGGATGGATGTTGAGCATGCGGCCCTGATAGCGCTCGACGAACGCGCGTCCGAGGATGCGCATGAAGCCGGCGAGCACGATCAAGTCCGGTTCTCCGGCATCGATCGCTTCGGCGAGTGCCGCGTCGAACGCCTCGCGCGATGCGAACGCGCGATGATCGACGACACTCGTCGCGATGCCGTGCCGGCGTGCGTACTCGAGCCCGGCGGCGTCTGGGCGGTTGCTGATGACGTGTGTAACCGCACCGGCGATGCGACCGTTGATCGTCGCATCGACCACCGCTGCCATGTTCGAGCCGCGCCCGGAAATCAGAATGGTGATCCGCGCGAGCGACACCGTCATCGCCCGGCGTGAACGACGCGCATCGACTTAGACGACGACCGTCGGCGCCGCGCCGTCGGCACGCAGGACGACTTCCCCGATGTCGCACGCGCGCTCGCCCGCTGCGTTCAATGATTCGATCGTCGCGCGCGCTTCACTCGCCGCGACCGCGAGCACCATGCCGATGCCGCAATTGAAAACGCGATGCATTTCGTCGTCGGCGATGTCGCCGTGTTGCTGCAGCCATTCGAACACCGGCGGCCGCGACCAGCGTGCGCGATCGAGGCGCGCCTGCAGATGCTCGGGCAGCATCCGCGGGACGTTCAGCGTGAGACCGCCACCCGTGATATGCGCCATACCTTTGATGCGAACGCGTTCGAGCAAGGCGAGCACCGGCTTCACGTAGATGCGTGT
>JAICVH010000397.1 GCA_025935435.1 Burkholderiales bacterium | reverse complement strand
TCAGCGTGCACGATGGAACCGGGGTCACGATCGCGTAGCCTTCGTGCGCGAACCGTGCGAGCACCGGAACGTTGGCGTCCTTCAGCGTCTCGACGCTCGCGAGGTCGCCGATTTCGAGCTTCGGCATCCCGCAGCACACCTCGCTCGAAACCAGCGTATACGGCACGCGGAAGTGGTCGAGCAGCTTGACGAGATCGTGACCGATGCCCGGTTCGTTGTAGTTGATGTAGCAGGTCGAGAAAATGGCGACCTTGCCGGGCGAACGTGCGCCGTCACGCACCGGCCATTGCAGCGACGGCGCCACCGACCGCCGAAAGCGCGTCTCCGCGTAGGGCGGCAGCCACGCATCCTCCGCAACGCCGAGCACGCCCTGAATGACCTTGCGCAGCGCGGGCGACGCGTTCGCTTTGTTCACCGCCTTGACGACGACGGGAATCGTCGCCAGCTTGCCGACCGCATCGGTGCTCGTCAGGAACCGATCCCGTGTTGAAACCGGTCGCTTGCGGAACCGATAGGCCTTCGCGCGCAGCATCAGGTGCGGAAAGTCGACGTTCCACGGGTGCGGCGGAACGTACGGGCACTTCGTCATGTAGCAGACGTCGCACAGATAGCACTGGTCGACGACCTTCCAGTAGTCGGCTTTCGCGACGCCATCGATTTCCATCGTCGCGCTTTCGTCGACGAGGTCGAACAGCGTCGGAAATGCGCCACACAACGACACGCAGCGTCGACAGCCGTGGCAGATGTCGAAGATGCGCTCCTGCTCCTTGTACAGCGCCTCCTCGTCGTAGAAGTCAGGGTTGCGCCAGTCGAGCGCGTGGCGCGTTGGCGCCTGCAGGTTGCCTTCGCGCAGCGTCATCGATCCCGATGACGCGGCTCGCACCGCGTCATTCGTGTCGCCGATTCCAGCACATCGATCACGCCTGCTGCTGCTCCGAGGCGGTCAGTCCTGCAGCGCGTCGAGCGCCTTCTGGAACCGGTTGGCATGCGAGCGCTCGGCCTTCGCCAGCGTTTCGAACCAGTCGGCGATTTCCTCGAAGCCTTCGCCACGCGCGGCCTTCGCCATCCCGGGGTACATGTCCGTGTATTCGTGCGTTTCACCGGCGACCGCGGCCTTCAGATTGTCACGGCTCGCGCCGATCGGCAGGTCGGTTGCCGGATCGCCGACGCTCGACAGGTAATCGAGGTGACCGTGCGCGTGGCCCGTCTCACCCTCGGCGGTCGAGCGGAACAGCGCGGCGACGTCGTTCTGTCCCTCGACGTCCGCCTTGTTCGCGAAATACAGATAGCGGCGGTTCGCTTGCGATTCGCCGGCGAACGCGGCCTTCAGGTTGTCGTGCGTCTTCGTGCCTTTCAGGGGTTTCATGACGGACTCCTTGGTGACGTGTTGCGAGATGCCGCTCACGCGGCCGACGAGGCGTTGGACCGGCGTCCTTCGCAGCGTGCGCCGGCCACCGGATCATTCTGGCGGCCGCGCGAATGCGTGTCCAATCAACTAAGACAATTCCCGCGATAGAAGTTGCTTATCGGTCCGGCAGGTGCGTGCCTCCAAGCACCCGCTGTCAGTCGATCAGCTGATACGCAGGAAGCGTCAGGAACTCGACGAACGTGTCGCTGTTGACGAGGTCCGTGAAGATCCGGGCTGCTTCGTCATAGCGGCCGTCCGCGTAACCGGCGCCGAGCAGCTCACGGATGCGTCCCAGTTCCTCGGGCACCATCGTGGCCACCATTTCCTTATTGATCTTGCGGCCGTCGTCGAGCGTTCCCTTCGGCGAGCGCATCCACTGCCATACCTGCGAGCGCGAGATCTCGGCGGTCGCCGCATCCTCCATCAGATTGAAGATGGGCACCGCACCCTGTCCCGCCAGCCACGCACCGATGTATTGGATCGCAACGTTGATGTTGAGTCGCACGCCACGCTCAGTGATCGGTTGCTCGGGTTCGAAGCGCAGCAGGTCGGCGGCCCCGACGTTCACGTCCGCGCGCCGCTTGCTTTCGATCTGGTTCGCCGCAGGCATCAGGCGGTCGAACGCTTCCTTGGCGACCGGCACGAGCCCCGGGTGGGCGACCCACGTCCCGTCGTGACCGTAGGTTGCTTCGCGTTCCTTGTCGGCCTTGACCTTCGCGAATGCCTCGTCGTTCGCTGCCTCGTCATTCTTGACCGGGATCTGCGCGGCCATACCGCCCATCGCGTGAATGTTCCGGCGGTGGCAGGTCTTGATGAGAAGCTCGGCGTAGCTCCGCATGAAATGCGTCGTCATCGTGACGAGCGCGCGGTCGGCGAGGCAGAAGTCGCGGTTGCTGCGGAATTTCTTGATGCAACTGAAAATATAGTCCCAGCGGCCCGCGTTGAGTCCTGCGGAGTGGTGCCGCAGCTCGTACAGGATTTCGTCCATCTCGAACGCCGCGAGGATCGTTTCGATCAACACCGTTGCCTTGATCGTTCCGCGCGGCAACCCGAGGTCGTCCTGCGCCATCACGAAGACGTCGTTCCACAGCCGCGCCTCGAGATGACTTTCGAGCTTCGGCAGATAGAAATACGGTCCGCTGCCGCGCGCCACGAGCTCCTTCGCATTGTGGAAGAAGTACAGCGCGAAATCGAAGATGCCGCCTGAGATCGGCTCGCCATCGACGAGCACATGCTTCTCGGGCAAATGCCAGCCGCGCGGCCGCACGAACAGCGTTGCCGTGCTTTCGTTCAGCCGATACGCCTTGCCTTCCGGCGACACGAAGTCGATACGTCGCCGAATCGCGTCGCGGAGGTTGAGCTGGCCCTGGATGTTGTTGTCCCAGCGCGGCGTATTCGCATCCTCGAAGTCCGCCATGAACACGTTGGCGCCGCAATTCAGCGCGTTGATGATCATCTTGCGGTCGACCGGGCCGGTAATCTCGACGCGACGATCGTGGATGTCGGCAGGCACCGGATCGCACGTCCACTGGCCTTCACGGACCGCGCGCGTTTCGGGCAGAAAATCAGGCAGCTCGCCCGCGTCGAAGCGAACCTGGCGAGCCACGCGCCGCGCCAACAGCTCGGTGCGGCGCGGTCCGAATGCGCGCTGCAAACGGGCCGCGAACGCAACGGCGTCGGTGGTGAGAATCCGGGCGTAATCCGGGTTGACGTCCCCGGTGATCTCGATTCCGGGGGCGTAGCGCGGAGCGTTCATGCGGGCCTCGAAGCGTCGGGGTTGGCCGGGCGGAAGCGCAGCCAGCCGCGGCGATCCAAGCCCCGGAACCGGGGCTTGTTGCAGCGCAGTATTCTACCGTACGAGGCTTTGTTGCTATGCGGCGAGCTGAGGGTTCAGGCGCTCGACGCCGTCGTGCAGCCGGTTGAGCGCATTGATGTACGCCTTCGCCGACGCGACGATGATGTCGGTGTCGGCACCCAGCCCGTTGACGATCCGTCCGTCCCGTTCGAGCCGCACCGTGACCTC
>JAICVH010000359.1 GCA_025935435.1 Burkholderiales bacterium | reverse complement strand
GAGCGGCTGGAACGCTGCAGCGACCGAACCGTCATCGTGAAACTTGAACGACGGTACGACGATGTGCACGGCCGCCGCGACCTGCGGCGATGCAAGTCGCGACATGCCGGCGGGGTTGGCCCACAGTGTGCTCGCGTCTTCTGCCGAGGCGGCGCCGCCGGCGAACGCATTGCCGAGCGCGCTGCCCGAATTCTCCTGCAATGCGAACCCCGCGCCCTGCGCGAGTCCGGCCGAGAACGCGACCATCGCAGCGGCGATCGCCGAAGCGAGGCGCCTCCGTCTGATGCTTGCATGCATGGGTTCAATCTCCCTGTTGGCGTCGACCGACGCTCACGACCGCGTCCCGCGTGACGGCGCGGGACGTCCTTGAAGCTCTCGCAAAGTGCGTTTCGACTATACACGGCTGCGCTATGCGAACGTGCGCTGCAGCCCTACGAACGCGGCGGCGCGGTCCGCACTGTGGCGCCAACACAACCGACGGGTTCAGGGTTCGAGCGGCGGCAGTGGACGCGGCCGTCGATCGGGGCCGACCGCGACGTAGGTGAGACTCGCCTCGGTGACCTTGACCGTGATCTCCTCGTCGGGATTGCGCTGCGCGTAAACCTCGACCGACACGGTGATCGACGTGCGACCGGTCTTTTCGATCGTTGCGTAAAACGAAACCAGGTCGCCGATCAGCACCGGCTCCTTGAACACGAAGGAGTTGACGGCGACCGTCGCGATGCGGCCCCGCGCGCGACGCGACGCAGGCACGGACCCCGCGATGTCGACCTGCGACATGATCCAGCCGCCGAAGATGTCACCGTGGAAATTCGCGTCGGCCGGCATCGGCGTGACGCGCAGTGCCGGTATGCCGGGCGGAAGCGTCACGTTGGTCATCCGGCGATGCCTGCGCTATGCAGCGCGCCTCGCTTCGTCGCGTAACTGCCTGCGCAGGATCTTGCCAACGTTCGTCTTCGGCAGTTCGCCGCGGAACTCGACGTCCCGCGGGCACTTGTAGCCCGTCAGGTGATCCCGGCAATGCGTGATGACGTCGTCGGCGGTCAGCGCAACGTCCTTGCGCACGACGAACAGCTTGACCGCTTCGCCCGATTTCCGGTCCGGAACGCCGACGGCTGCGCATTCGAGAACGCCCGGGTGCATGACGACGATGCCCTCGATCTCGTTCGGGTACACGTTGAAGCCCGAGACGAGGATCATGTCCTTCTTGCGGTCGACGATACGGATGTAGCCGCGTTCGTCCATGATGCCGATGTCGCCGCTCATGAAGTAACCATCGGCGGTCATGACGTCGGCCGTATCCTGCGGGCGTTGCCAGTAACCGGCCATGACCTGCGGGCCCTTGATACAGATCTCGCCCGGCTGGCCGAGCGGAACGTCGTGACCCGCGTCGTCGCGCAGCACGATATCGGTCGATGGAATCGGCAGGCCGATTGCGCCCGTGTATTCAGTCGCATCCAGCGGATTCATCGTCGCGGCAGGCGACGTCTCGGTGAGCCCGTACGCCTCGACCAGCGTGACACCGGTCACCTCCTTCCAGCGTCGCGCAACCGCCTCCTGCACTGCCATGCCGCCACCGAGCGACAGCCGGAACGATTTGAAATTGATCTGCGCGAATTTCGGATGGTTGAGCAGTGCATTGAAAAGCGTGTTGACGCCCGTCATCGCCGTGAAGCGGTGGCGATGCATCTCCTTGATGAAGCGCGGAATGTCGCGCGGGTTGGGAATCAGCACATTCTCGCCGCCGACCGACATGAACACGAGGCAGTTCGCGGTCAACGAAAAGATGTGGTACAGCGGCAGCGGCGTGAGGATCACCTCGCGGCGGCCGTCATCGAGAATCGTCTTCACCCACGCCCGCGCCTGCAGCATGTTGGCGACGATGTTCCGATGCAGGAGCATCGCACCCTTGGCCACGCCGGTGGTTCCGCCCGTGTATTGCAGGAACGCCAGATCGTCATGCCCGATCGGCACGCGCGACAGCGACACCTTGCGACCCTGCTTCATCGCGTCGGTGAAGCGGATGGCACCGGGCAGCGAGAACTTCGGCACGACCTTTTTCACCCGTCGCAGTACCAGGTCGACGACGCGACCCTTGACGGCGAGCATCTCGCCGATGGACGTCACGACCGTCTGCCGCAGGCGCGTCCTGGCGACGACTTCCTGCAGCGTGCGCGCGAAATTCTCGACGACGACGATGATTTCGGCGCCCGAGTCGACGAGCTGATGCTCGAGTTCGCGCGCCGTGTACAGCGGATTGACGTTGACCACCGTGCAGCCTGCGCGCAACGTGCCGAACAGGCACACCGGATACTGCAGGATGTTCGGCATCATCAGCGCGACGCGCGTGCCTTTCGTGCAGCCGATGCTCTGCAGCCAGGCGCCGAAGGTCGACGACAGCGCGTCGAGATCGGCAAAGGTAATCGTGCGGCCCATGCACGAGAACGCCGGCCGCGTGGCGAACTTGCGGCAGCTTTCCTCGAATACCTCGCGAACGGACGCGTACTCGTTGACGTCGATCTCCGCCGGTACGCCGCGCGGATAATGCTTGAGCCAGATCCGGTCCACGACTTCCTCCGTTGCCGTATCGACGTCTGCTTGCCATGCTGCGCGGGCCGGCCCGCAGGAGCGTTCCGAACGCCTCCCGCGTCGTCCGCGCGGTCGCGGCGACGATGCTAGCACCAGCCGCCGCGCGTCGCGAGCGCAGCCGCGTGATGCGTGGAGCGATCAGTTCGTGACGCTGCGCGTCCCGGCGTAATGCAGCGGGCCGCCTCGGAACGGCGCGAATCCGGTGCCGAAGATCGCGCCGGCATCGACGAGATCCGCATCGGCGACGATGCCCTCGTCGAGCGCCGCGCGCGCTTCGGCGATCAGCGGATCGATGAGCCTGCGATCGAGTCCCGCGGGAACTGCCGCCGTCGGCTGCTTCTGCGGACGCCCGTTCAGCCATGTATAGAAGCCGGTGCCCGTTTTCTTGCCGAGCCTGCCTGCGGCCACGTGTTCGTCCAGCCGCCGCGGCGGCTCGCCCTCCTTGCCCAGCATGCGCCCGACAGCGAGGCAGATGTCGAGGCCAACGCTGTCAGCGAGTTCGATCGGCCCGACCGGCATTCCGAACGCGACCGCCGCTTCGTCGATTGCCTCGGGCGCGATCCCTTCGTCGACGGCGCGCATTGCGGTCATCAGATACGGTGCCAGCACGCGATTGACGAGAAAGCCGGGCGCGCTTTTCACCGGCAGCGGCAGCTTGTCGATCGCACGCGCGAAAGCCGCACCGCGTGCAAGCGCGTCCCGGTCGCTGTCACGGCCGGCAACGATTTCGACCAGCATCATCTTGGCGACCGGGTTGAAGAAGTGCAGCCCGATCAATCGCGAGGGGGTGCGCAGTGCGGACGCGATATCCTCGATCGGGATCGACGACGTATTCGTGGCGAGGATCGCGTCCGCCCGTGCACGCGCCTCGATGTTCGCGAACAGCGCGCGCTTCGCCTCGACATCCTCGAAAATCGCTTCGATGACGACATCGGCGTGCACGACGCCGTCGCCGTGTACATCGGGAATCAGTCGATCCATCGCATCGCGCACGCGGCGCGGGTCCTTGAGTCGTTCGGTGAACAGCTTCGCAGCGCGCTTGATCGCCGGCGCGAGGCGCGCGGCGTCCTGGTC
>JAICVH010000077.1 GCA_025935435.1 Burkholderiales bacterium | reverse complement strand
GCGCTGTCTCCGCTGGCGCGTTTCCTTCGCTTCTACATCGTACGACTCGGCTTCCTCGACGGCGCGGCGGGTTTCGCGCACATTGCGATCGGGGCGTTCTCGAGCTTCCTGAAGCACGCAAAATTGCGGGCGCTCGAGCGCGCAGCCCCTCGAAATCCATGACGAAGACGTTCGGGCAACGTGTTCTCGTCACCGGCGCTGCCGGTTTCATCGGCATGCACGTCGCACGCGCGCTGCTCGGAGCGGGCGCAACGGTGGTCGGCGCAGACAGCTTCGACCCTTATTACGACGTCACGCTGAAGGAAGCGCGAGCGGCGCAATTGTTGTCGCAGCAGCGCTTCACGCTGGCGCGAACCGATCTCGCGGATCCGGATGCCTGCAGGGCACTATTCGCGGTGCAGCGGTTCGACGCCGTCGTGCACCTCGCCGCGCAACCCGGCGTGCGTCACTCGCTCGTCAATCCCGGCGCGTACGTGCGCAACAACCTCGTCGCGTTCGGGCATGTGCTCGAAGCGTGCCGGCATGCAGCGATCGGTCACCTCGTTTACGCGTCGTCGTCGTCGGTATACGGTGCAAACCACGTGCTGCCCTTCTCGGAGGAGCAGGCGGTCGACCATCCGGTCAGCCTGTACGCGGCGACCAAGAAGGCGAACGAACTGATGGCGCACAGCTACAGCCACCTGTTCCGCCTGCCGACGACGGGATTGCGTTTCTTTACCGTATACGGTCCATGGGGTCGGCCCGATCAGGCGCCGATGCTGTTCACGAAGGCGATCATCGACGGGCGACCGATCGACGTGTTCAACGGTGGCCGCATGCGACGCGATTTCACGTATGTGGACGACATTGTCGAGGGCGTCGTACGCGTGCTCGCACGCCCGCCGCAGGCCGACGCGGACGATGCGCCGTACGCGATCTACAACATCGGCAATCACGATGCCGTCGACCTCGGCGACTTCATTGCGCTGCTCGAACGACTGCTCGGGCGTCGGGCAATCCGCAACGAACGGCCGATGCAGCCGGGCGATGTCGAGGCGACGTACGCGTCGATCGACCGGCTGCAGAACGCCACCGGATTTGCGCCGCGCACGCCGCTCGCCGAGGGTCTCGCGCACTTCGTTGCGTGGTACCGCGACTACTATCGCAAGTGAGACAGAGCGCGGTTCGCAGGCGAGCGCGCCGCATCGGACTGCTACACTCCCGGCCGCCTCACTCATCGCCATGACATGATCCTCGTGACCGGTGGCGCCGGGTTCATCGGTGCCAACTTCATTCTCGACTGGTTCGCGGTCAACGACGAACCGCTCGTCAATGTCGACAAGCTGACGTATGCGGGCAACCTGCGCAGTCTCGCGCCGCTCGCCAAGGACACGCGCCATCGGTTCGTCCGCGGCGATATCGCGGACGCGGCGCTGATCGGTGAGTTGCTGACGCGTCATCGTCCACGCGCCGTCGTCAATTTCGCCGCCGAGACGCACGTGGACCGTTCGATCCGTGGCCCCGCGGCGTTCATCGAAACGAACGTTACCGGGACCTTCTCGCTGCTCGACAGCGTGCGCGAATGGTGGAGCGCGCTGCCGGACGCGGAACGCGCCGCGTTCCGTTTCCTTCACGTGTCGACCGATGAGGTCTACGGCTCGCTCGCGGCGACCGATCCCGCCTTCTCGGAGTCGACCCCGTACGCGCCCAACAGCCCTTACGCAGCATCGAAGGCGGCTTCCGATCATCTGGTGCGTGCGTATCACCACACGTACGGGTTGCCGACGCTGACGACCAACTGCTCGAACAACTACGGGCCGTTGCAGTTTCCCGAAAAGCTGATCCCGCTGATGATCGTCAATGCGCTTGCAGGCAAGCCGCTGCCGGTCTACGGAGATGGACGCAACGTTCGCGACTGGCTCTACGTGCGCGATCACTGCAGTGCGATCCGCACGGTGCTCGCGCACGGGGCACCCGGCGCCACGTACAACGTCGGCGGCAACGCCGAAATGGCGAACCTCGACGTCGTGCGAACGTTGTGCCGGCTGGTTGGCGAGCGTCGCCCCGGCCTCGACTGCGAGCGTCAGATTACGTTCGTCTCCGATCGTCCCGGACACGACCGCCGCTATGCGATCGACGCGTCAAAGATCCGGCGTGAGCTCGGCTGGTCGCCGAGCGAAACGTTCGAGTCGGGAATGCGCAGCACCGTCGACTGGTATCTCGCCAATGACGCGTGGCTTGCGAGCGTGCAGAACGCCGAGTACCGGCAATGGGTCGACCTGCACTACGCCGAACGTGCCGAGGCGTAGCGCGCATTCATGACACGCAAGGGCATCATTCTGGCGGGTGGCGCCGGCACGCGCCTGCATCCGGTCACGCAGGTCGTATCGAAGCAGCTGCTGCCGGTGTACGACAAGCCGATGATCTATTACCCGCTGTCGACGCTGATGCTCGCGGGCATACGCGACATCCTGCTGATCTCGACGCCGGAAGACACGCCGCGTTTCGCGCAACTGCTGGGCGACGGCGCGCGCTGGGGGCTGAACCTCCAATACGCCGTGCAGCGGTCTCCCGACGGCCTCGCGCAGGCGTTCATCATCGGCCGCGACTTCATCGGCGGCGACCCTTCGGTGCTGGTGCTCGGCGACAACATCTTCTACGGCCACGACCTGCAGCCGCAACTGTTGCGTGCCACCGCCAATCCAGCGGGCGCGACGATCTTTGCCTATCCGGTCGCCGATCCCGAGCGTTACGGCGTCGCGGAGTTCGACCGCGATGGTCGCGTGGTGAGCCTCGAGGAGAAGCCGCATGCACCGAAGTCGCGCTATGCGGTGACGGGCCTCTATTTCTACGACAACCGCGTGCTCGACGTGGCTCGGGAACTGCGCCCGTCGGCGCGCGGCGAACTCGAGATTACCGACGTCAACCGGCGCTATCTCGAGTGGAATGCACTGGTGTGCGAAGTGATGGGTCGCGGCATGGCGTGGCTCGACACGGGAACGCACGAGTCGCTGCTTGAGGCATCGCAGTACATCGAGACGATCGAGCGCCGGCAGGGCTTGAAGATCGCGTGCCCGGAGGAGATCGCGTACCGGATGCGCTACATCGATGGGGCGCAACTCGCAGAATTGGGCCGCGCGATGGCGAAGAACGGCTATGGCCGCTATCTGCTGCGCATCCTCGACGAACCGGACGGCCGCTGATGCGCGTCGCGCCGACTGCGTTGCACGATGTGATGCTGATCGAACCGCGGGTGTTCGGTGATGCCCGCGGCTTCTTTTTCGAGAGCTGGAATCGCCGTGCGTTCGCCGATGCAGGCATCGACTGCGACTTCGTGCAGGACAATCACTCGAGGTCGGTACGAGGCGTGGTGCGTGGGCTGCACTATCAGGTCGAGCATGCGCAAGGCAAGCTCGTGCGTGTGACGGAAGGCGAGGTGTTCGACGTCGCCGTCGACCTGCGGCGGTCGTCGCCGACGTTTGGTCAGCACGTCGCGCTCGCATTGTCCGCAGCGAACCGTCGGATGCTCTACATACCGCCCGGCTTCGCGCATGGCTTCATGGTGACGTCGGAGTCTGCGGAATTCCTCTACAAGACGACCGATTACTGGTACCCGGAGCACGAGCGCACGCTGTTGTGGAACGATCGCGCGCTCGGCATTGCCTGGCCCGGCGCCATCGCGCCGATCCTCGCGCCGAAGGATGCAACGGGTACGCCGCTCGCGGCGGCCGACTGCTACGCGTGATGCGCGCGGGTTCGCGCGCCGCGGTGCCCACGATCCTCGTCCTCGGCGCTGGCGGGCAGCTCGGCCGCGAGCTCGCTGCACGGTTGCCGGCAACGGGAACGACGATTGCCTGCGACCATGCGACGCTCGACATCACCGATGACGCTGCTATTGCGTTGCTGGTGCGCCGCACGAAGCCGCAATTCATCGTCAATGCAGCGGCGTACACCGCGGTCGATCGCGCCGAAAGCGAGCGCGATTTCGCATTCGCGGTGAATGCCGCTGCGCCGGCCGCGCTGGCCCGCGCAGCGAAACACGCCGGTGCAGTGCTGATTCACTATTCGACCGATTACGTGTTCGATGGCGCGCGAACGACGCCGTACGACGAAACCGTGGAACCGCGCCCGCTCAATGTCTACGGCGCGAGCAAGCGCGCGGGCGAGCAGGCGATCGAGGCGTCGGGCGCGACTGCGATCGTCCTCCGCACGAGCTGGGTATACGCGCGACGGGGAGCGAATTTCCTGACGACGATGGAGCGACTCGCCGGAGAACGCGCTGAAGTGCGGGTGGTCGCCGACCAGATTGGCGTGCCGAACTGGACGCGCGCCATCGCGGGCGCGACGGCGCACCTGATCGAGCGTGGAGCGCACGACCTCGCGACACACGCCGGGCTCTACCATTTGAGCGCGCAAGGCGCGTGCAGCTGGTACGACTTCGCGTGCGCGATCCTTCACGAGCGCCGTACGCGCGTGGTGCCGATCACCACCGCGGAGTATCCAACGCCCGCGCGCAGACCGACGTATGGCGTGCTCGATGCCTCGCGATTTGCACGGACGTTCGGTTTCGCGCTTCCCCCTTGGTCGACGATGTTGGGTGAATGCATGGATGCCCCGGTGGAACCGCCGCGCGCTTTGCCGGTCAACTGACGGCGCCAAACAGGAGAGGTGGATGACGGAAGTTCCGAAACGCTTGCGTGCCTGCATTGCGGTGGCGGCGGCCGCCGCTTCACTGAGCGCGTACGCCGACACGCTCGTCACCGCCGTGCCGCCCGCGGCTTTTCGCGGTGCGCCGGTCGACAAGACGGCCGTTCCGAAGATGGCCCTGGCGCCGAGCGCCCCGGCACTGCGCATCGCCTTGCCCGAACCAACTGCCGCCGAACGAGATTTGCTGCGGCAACGCAATCAGGCGGCGCGCCCTGCGCGTGCCAACCGGGCTACGACGCTCAAAGGTCCGATCGCAATCGCGTTTCCGCGGGACGTTCCCTTGTCTGCACAGAATCTCGCGCTCGACGCATTGCCCTGGCAGACGCTCGGCAACGGCACGCGCGCAGCTCGTCTGTCGATCACATCGCCGGGCGCGGCGGCGCTGCGAATCGCGTTGCGACTGACGGGCGCGGAGCGTTCGATCAACGTTCGCTTCTCCGGTAACGCCGAGCGTGCGCAAACGTTCGGGCCGGTCGCCGCGTCAACAGTTGCGTTCGACACCGCCCAGTTCGGAAGCTTCTGGTCGCCGGTGCTCGACGGGGACGTCGCAACGATCGAGTTCGAGATTGCCGCGGGTGCGCGCATTCCCGATGCGACGCTCAGTGTCGTACGCGTTTCGCATCAGGTCGTGGCCCCGTCCTCGCTGCGCCGACTCGACGCGAAGACGGTGGAAGACATCGGCACCGCAGGCAGCTGCAACATCGATGTCGCGTGCGTGACCCCGCAATCGTCGGCGTTCAGCGATGCGGCGAAGGCAGTCGCGGAAATGGAGTTCACGCAGGACGACGGATTCACGCATCTTTGCACCGGCACGCTGTTGAACGACGCGGTATCGAGCAATACGCCGTATTTCTTCTCGGCCGCGCATTGTCTCGATACGGCGACGGCCGCGCGCACGCTCAATACGTATTGGTTCTTCGATGCGATTTCCTGCGGCAACAATACCGTGCCGCCTTACGTCCAGCAGACGAGCGGCGCGACGATGCTCGCGCGAAGCGGCGACTGGGACTGGGCACTCGTCCGGCTGAATGCGCCGCCGCCTGCCGGTGCTCGGTTCTCCGCGTGGCGCGCAGAGCCCATTCCCTCGCTGTCGACGGCCACGGTATTCCACCATCCGCAGGCCGATCTCAAGAAGTTCAGTCAGGGGTCGACGCAGGGATATCAGGTCTATACCGACGGTTCGAGTTTCGCGATCGTCCAGTATGACCAGGGCACGACGGAACCGGGATCGAGCGGTGCCGGCCTGCTGACGTTCCTGCAATCGGGCGGCTATTACGAGTTGCGCGGCGGCCTGTGGACCGGCGAAGCGTCGTGCACGAACCGCGCAGGGCGTGACGAGTACTCGCGGATCGACAACATGCTGCCGCTCACCCGCGAGTATCTGACGCCAAACACGCCGGGCACCGAAGGTCAGAAGATCGCCGTCGAGTTCTACAACCGCTCGCTCGACCATTACTTCATCACCATCAGCGCGTCGGAAATCAGCGACCTCGATACGGGCGTGCATGGGGGTTGGGAGCGTACGGGCCTGCGCTTTCTCGCGTACGACTTCCCCGCGCCCGGCACGAGTCCGGTCTGCAGGTTCTATCGAACGCCCGGTTTCGGCAACTCACACTTCTATTCGGCGAGCCCGGCGGAATGCAGCGCGGTAATCGACAACCCGCAGACGTATCCGGGCTGGACGTACGAGAGCGGCAGCGTGTTCTACATCGCGTTGCCGGATACGCAGTCGGGTGCCTGCGGCGGAGGCACGCAGCCGATCTGGCGCTTCTACAACCAGCGGACGGTCAATCACCGCTACACGACGGATCAGATGATTCGCGACGACATGCGCGCGAACCCCGCGACGTGGGTGCCCGAGGGCTACGGGCCGGACAGCGTCATCATGTGCGCGCCGGTGGGAACGTGAAGCGAATGACTTCGGGGTCAGAGCAACAAGTCGTGTTACGCAGACCAGCGCTGGTCGAGCTACGCGCGCACAACTTGTTGCTCTGACCCCATAGGCTGTCAGCGCAGGCCGGCGGCGTAGTCGGCGACGGCCTTCATCTGCTGATCGCTCATCTTCGCCGCGATCGCGGTCATCACGCGCCCGTTGACGTCCTTGCCCGCCACGTCGGCGCCGCGCTCGCCCGCTTTGAACGCTTTCAGCTGCGCGTACGTATAGTCGGCGTACTGACCGGCGAGGCGCGGATAATTCTTCGGAATCCCGGCGCCCGTCGGTGAATGACACGCCGCGCACGCCGGCACGCCGTTCGCTGCGTCGCCGCCGCGCCACAGCTGCTGCGCAGCTTTCACGAGCGACGGCTCCTTGGCGGCCAGTCCCTTCGGCTTCTGCTGGGAGTAGTACGCACCGAGCGCGCGCATGTCGTCATCGCTCAACGGCGCGGCCATGGCCTGCATCGTCGCGTTAACGCGGATTCCCGCCTTGAAATGCGCGAGTTGCAGGGTGATATAGTCGGCGTCCTGCCCGGCAAGATTGGGATTCGCCGCTGCAACGCTGTTGCCGTCCGCGCCGTGGCATGCCGCGCAAATCTGCGTCACGATCTGTTGCGCCTTGGCGAGGTCCGGCTTCGCAGCGGCTGCGCGTTCCTGCGCATGTACGCCAGGGGACATGGTCGCGATCGCGAGCAACGCAATACGCCAGGTACGGGTCATCGGGTGTCGGCTCCGAGGGATGACGCGCCGCCTCCACGCGCGCCCATGTTCGGCGCGCGGCGACGACGTGAAATGCAGCGATGAAAAAACAATCTATTGTAGCGGAGTCGCCACGCGTCCCCCAAGGCGCGCGAGCAGGGCGTGCGCCCGGTCCGCTCGAGGGCGCGACGTTTCGCATGGGCGTGGCGCGCATCGAGCAATTGCCGCCGCCCGGCGCGCGCGAAATCGCATTCGCGGGGCGCTCCAATGCAGGCAAGTCGAGTGCGATCAATGCGCTTGCGCGGCAGACGCGCCTTGCATTCGCGAGCCGCACGCCGGGGCGCACGCAGCAGATCAATTTTTTCGATTTGCGCAGCGGCGCCGTCATTACGGACCTGCCGGGCTATGGATACGCCGCCGTTCCGCATGCGATCAAGGAGGCATGGCAGGAGTTCCTGTGGAACTACGTGACGACACGCGATACGCTGATCGGTCTCGTATTGATCGTCGACGCGCGGCATGCGTTGAAGCAGCAGGATTTCGATGTGCTCGGCGGCTTCCTGCCATCGGGCCGGCCGGTACTGGTGCTCGCCACCAAAGCAGACAAGCTGAATCAATCGGGACGGCGTGCGGCGATCGCCGCGATCGAGCAAGGGCTGCGCGAACGCGTTCCCGAGCACGTGGCGTCGACGCAGGTGATTGCGTTTTCTGCAGTCTCGCGCGAAGGCGTCGAGGCGGCCGACGCCGTGCTCGCGCAGTGGCTCGCTGCGTAATGTCGACGGGCCACACCCTGCGCGACGTTGCGCGGATAGAAAAAGGCCCCGCGATCAAGGGGAGTGACGCGGGGCCTCAAAACGCCCGCACCGGCGCAGCCGACGCGGGCACCCGCTCAGGGAGGAAAGCGGGAGACGTTCACCGTCCGCCGAATGTGACCGCCGTCCGACACGCGAGTTCCGCCCACGGCGAGGAGATGCGATGAGTTTCGCGTTCACCGGACGCTTTCCCGCCAAGCGCATGCGGCGGATGCGCCGCGACGATTTTTCGCGTCGGCTCGTGCGCGAGTGCCGCCTCGCCGCCGACGATTTCATCTACCCGGTCTTCGTGCAGGACGGCGACAGGCGCTCCGATCCCGTAGCGTCACTCCCCGGCGTCGAGCGCAGGTCGATCGACCTGCTGCTGGCCGATGCGGAGCGATGCGTCGAGGCAGGCGTTCCCGCGATCGCGCTGTTCCCCGTCATTCCG
>JAICVH010000114.1 GCA_025935435.1 Burkholderiales bacterium | reverse complement strand
CGGCAAACCGCGCGGATCGATAGGCGGTGTCATTTCCATTACGCGAGCGCCTTGGCGGCCGCAGACGGCTGCGCTTCCCGTGGCACGAGCGGCGACACACGAAAAATGTGCGCCGGCATTTCGTTCGGACGCAGTTCGACGTAGTTGCGTCCGGTACGCCACGTATAGCGCGCTGACGTGAGCAGGTCCTCGACCTCGAACGGCTGCGTGGGATCGACGCCGAGCTCGGCAAGCGCCAGATCGACGAAACCCGCCTGTTTGTAATACGGATCCAGGTTCACGACGACGAGCACCACGTTCGCGCCATCCTGCGTCGCCTTGGAATAACAGATGAGCTCGGCATTGTCGGTGGCGTGAAAGCGCAGTTCGCGGTCCTGCTGCAGCGCCTTGTTGCCCCGGCGGATTGCATTGATGCGAGCGAGAAGCGGGCGGAGGCTGTCACGACGCTCCCGCGTCCAGTCGCGGATCTCGTACTTCTCCGAGTACAGATATTCCTCTGAACCGGCCTCGCGGGGGGCGTGCTCCATCAATTCGAACGCGGGGCCGTAGATGCCGTAATTGGTACTCAGCGTGCCGGCAAGCACCAGCCGCGCGATGAACGCTGCACGCTGCCCCGTCTGCAGGTAAGCGGTGAGAATATCGGGCGTGTTCGGCCACACGTTCGGGCGGAAATACTCGCGCGACGGTGACTGCGTCAACTCCGTGAAGTAGTCGACGAGCTCCTGCTTGGTGTTGCGCCAGGCGAAGTACGTGTACGACTGCGTGAAGCCCACCTTGGCCAGACGATGCATCGGCCGCGGGCGCGTGAATGCCTCCGAGAGAAAGATCACGTCCGGGTGAACACGCTTTACTTCCGCGATCAGCCAATGCCACATCTCGAACGGCTTGGTGTGCGGATTGTCGACTCGAAACACGCGCACGCCTTCGCCGATCCAGTGGTCGACAATGCTCTTCAGTTCCTCCCAGAGTGCGCGCCAGTCCTCGGTGTCGAAATCGAACGGATAGATGTCCTGGTATTTCTTGGGCGGATTCTCCGCGTACTGAATGCTTCCATCGGGGCGATGCTTGAACCATTGTGGATGCTCGGTCACGTACGGATGATCGGGCGAGCATTGGTACGCAATGTCGAGCGCGATCTCGATGCCCCGCTCGCGTGCGGCGCTGACGAGGCGACGGAAATCCTGCGCACTGCCAAGCTCCGGGTGAATGGACTTGTGCCCACCTTCCCTCGCGCCGATCGCCCACGGACTCCCTGGGTCGGTCGGCCCTGCGACGAGCGCGTTGTTGCGTCCCTTGCGCTTGGTCCTTCCGATGGGGTGGATCGGCGGGAAATACAGCACGTCGAACCCCATCTGCGCGATCTCCGGCAAGCGCGCCTCGCAATCGGCGAACGTGCCATGCCGGCCCCCCGATGCCGCCGAGCGCGGAAACAACTCGTACCACGCACTGAAGCGCGCCTGCACCGGGTCCACCCACAACGGCAACGGCGGGTCGTGGATCGTTGCGTGACGCCGGTCAGCATAACGCTCGACGAGCATCATCACTGCATCGTCCAGCGCTTCGTTGCGAAGGACCATGGGATCTGCGTCGGCGCCAAGGCGCGCGATCCACTTGCGCAGTTGCTTCGCATCGCTGCCCTGGGCCCGTTGCACGATGTCGCGCAACAGCGCGATGCCGACCTGCAATGCGACGGCCACGTCTTCCACCGCGGTCCAGCGCGCGAGGTCATGCCGCCACGTGAGGAATGCATCGGGCCACGCGGTGACGGTGAATTCGTACGCGCCAAGTGCCGTAACGGTGAACGTACCCCGCCAGTGGTCGTTGACGAGAAACGTCATCTCGCTCTCGTTCCAGCGTGCCTCCCCGCGACGACGGTGCAGCAGAACGCACCGTAGCTCCTCGTGGCCGTCGACAAACACGTCGGCCTCGACGGTGACGGTGTCCCCGATGCAACGCTTCGCCGCGTAGCGACCGCCATCCACGCTTGGCGTGATGTTCTCGATGACCGCACGGCGGCGTCCTTCCAGGGCTTTGGGGAGCGACATGCGGCTCGCTATTCCGGTTGCAGGCATAGCACGGCAAGTGGCGGCAACGTCAGCGCCACGGACCACGGCCGTCCATGCGCGGGCTCCTCGCGCGCGTCGACGACACCCAGGTTGCCCGTCCCGCTGCCGCCGTAGATCTGCGCGTCGCTGTTAAGCACTTCGCGCCAGCGTCCACCACGCGGCACTCCGACTCGGTAACCACGCCGCGTGATCGGGGTCAAATTGCAGACGACCAGCGCCACTGAGTTGCCATCGGCGGACTTCCGCATGAACGCGATTACGCTGTTGCTCGCATCGCTGCAATCCACCCATTCGAAGCCCTCGGCTCGAAAATCCTGGCTGAACAGCGCCGGCGCCCGAGCGTATTGATGGTTGAGATCGCGCACCCAGCGCTGGACTCCCGAATGCAACGGATATTCGCAAAGGTGCCAGTCGAGGCTCGCCTCGTGCGTCCACTCGCGCCACTGGCCGAACTCGCCGCCCATGAACAGCAGCTTCTTCCCCGGATGTGTCCACATGTACCCAAGCAGGCAGCGCAAATTTGCGAATTTCTGCCAGTCGTCGCCCGGCATGCGCCCGAGCAGCGAGCCCTTGCCGTGAACCACTTCGTCGTGCGACAGCGGCAAGACGAAGTTCTCGGTGAAGGCGTACCACGCGCTGAACGTGATCTCGTTGTGGTGGTACTGACGAAAAAGCGGATCGCGTCCAAAAAACGCGAGCGTGTCGTGCATCCAGCCCATGTTCCACTTGAGGCCAAAACCGAGTCCGCCGACGTACGTCGGGCGCGACACCTGCGGCCACGCCGTCGATTCCTCCGCGATCGTCTGCACATCGGGATGCGCGGCATAGACGGCTTCGTTGAGCTCGCGCAGAAACGTCACCGCCTCGAGATTCTCGCGACCGCCGTGCACATTCGGCACCCACTCACCCGGCCGTCGCGCGTAGTCGAGGTAAAGGATCGACGCGACGCCGTCGACGCGGAGTCCATCGATGTGATAGCGGTCGAGCCAGAACCGCGCGCTGCTGATGAGAAACGCGCGGACCTCGTTGCGGCCGTAATTGAAGATGCAGCTGTTCCACTCCGGGTGAAAGCCCTGGCGCGGATCTGCATGCTCGAAGAGGTGCGTCCCATCGAAGTCTGCGAGGCCATGCGGGTCGTTCGGAAAATGCGAAGGCACCCAGTCGAGGATCACGCCGATACCACTGTCGTGCAGGTAATCGACCAGATACATGAAATCCTGCGGCGCGCCGTAACGTGCAGTCGGCGCGAAGTAGCCCGTTGTTTGATAGCCCCAGGACCCATAGAACGGATGCTCGGTAATGGGCATCAGCTCGACGTGGGTGAAGCCCATCTCGCGTACGTACGCCGCAAGCGCGTGCGCGAGGTCGCGATAGCTCAGGACCTGATCAGGATGCAGCGGATCGCGCCGCCATGAACCGAGGTGCACTTCGTAAATCGACACCGGCGCGTCGAGCGCGTTGGCGGTCGCGCGCGACGCCATCCATGGCGCGTCCTGCCAGTCGTAGTCGAGCGTCCACAAACAGGAGGCGGTGCGCGGCGGCGCCTCGCTACAGAACGCAAACGGATCGCTCTTGTCGATCCGTTGCCCGTGCGCCGTTTCAATCCGGTACTTGTAGCGCTGTCCTCGCGTCGCACCGGCGACGCTCCCTTCCCAGATGCCCGATTGATCGGCACGCGGCGCGAGTGGGTTGGCATCGGCGCGCCAGTCGTTGAAATCGCCGATGACCGAAACGGCCTTGGCATTCGGTGCCCACAGCGCAAAGCGTGCGGTCCTGCTGCCGGCGACGAGTTGCGCACCGAGCTTGTCGTACAGCGTGTGGTGCCGGCCCTGCTTGAACAGGTAAACGTCGTAGTCGGTCAGGAGCGAGCGGCCGTCAGGCTGGGCGGCAGCTTTCGGCGCTGAATCTGTGATCGGTCGGGGTGGGTCGTTGCGGGTAGCCACGGTTTCGAAGTCTTTTTATCGCAGTGCCATCCAGGCCAGCCCCTCGCGGCCACGCTCGCGACGACACGCGCGGCGGTCGCCAACCGCGAATTGAGGCATCAATGCGGTGAGTCAGTTTTTCGTGCCTGAATGTTCAATCGCTCCATCACCCCGCTACATTGCGTCGCTAGTTCAACCGGTTCGCAGCAGGCTTCCTTCGCGCGGCGTTTTCGGCGAAAGCGGGCACGGGTTCGGGCTCGACATCCCCGGTCACGAGGCCGTGACGCGCGTAATCTTCTTCGAGAATCGGCTCGAGCGTGGGTCGCGGCGTTGGTTTCACATCGCTGGCGAGCGCTGCGGCGAGGAAGCTCTCGGCCCAATAGAACAGGTCGTGGCGCTGAATCGTGCGCCGCAAGCGACGCATTCGCGCACGCCGTTCTTCCACGCTCATGTTGAACGCCGTCCGGATCGCCTCGGCAACGCCTTCGATGTCGTACGGATTGACAAGCAGAGCATCGCGCCGTAGTTCGGCCGCCGCGCCGGCGAACTGGCTCAGGATCAGGACAGCGTCCTCTTCGATGTTGCTGGCACAGTATTCCTTCGCGACGAGATTCATGCCGTCGCGCAGCGGTGTGACCAGCGCGATGTCCGCGGCGCGATAGTAGGCAAGCAAGTCGGTGGTGGTAAGACTGCCGTACACGTACCAGACCGGGACCCAGCCGCCTGGTTTCATATATTCGCCGTTGATGCGTCCGACCAGGCGCTCGATCGTGTTCTTGAGGTTCTTGTAGTCGCGGATCTCGAGGCGACTCGGAACGACGACCTGGATGAGCGATATGCGCTCCCGCATCTCCGGATAGCGATGCAGGAGGTTCGCGAACGCTTCGACGCGATGCGGGATGCCCTTCGTATAGTCGAGACGATCGATGCCGAGCAGCAGTTTGCGACCCGGCAGCAGCCGATGCAGATCGCTTGCCTTGTTTGCGACCTCGGGCAGCGCGGCTTGTCGCTCGATGGCGCCGAAGTCAATGCTGATCGGGAACGCACCGATGCGCACGCTGCGTTTTCCGACCGAGGCGGTACATACCGCTCCTTTCCCCTGGCAGTCGACAGATGGCGAGAACGCACGTATGCATTGAAGAAAGTTGTTTCGGTCTCGCATCGTCTGGAAGCCGATCACGTCGAATTGCAAAAGCGCATCGATCAACTGCGAGCACCAGGGCAGCTTCGCGAACAGGTCGAGCGACGGAAATGGAATATGGAGGAAGAAGCCAAGCCGTGCGCGTGAGCCCGCCGACCGCATCTCGGCGGCGACGGTCATCAAGTGGTAATCGTGCACCCACACGAAGTCATCATCGTTTGCATTCGCGAGGATCGCGGTCATGAATTTACGGTTCACCGCGAGGTACGTCCGCCAGTACTCGGGGTCGAAGTCGCAAAGCGACTGCAGATCGTGAAACAGCGGCCACACGACGGCGTTGGAGAACCCCTCATAGAAGTTCTCCACTTCTTCCGCATTGAGATGTACGGCCTTCAGCGCGTAGCCGCAGCCGGTGCTGACGTCGGCGAGAACTTCGTCGAGCCCGTCGTCAGCAGCCATTCCCGGCCAGCCGATCCAGGTCCCGCCGCGCTGCCGCAGGATGGGCACCAGCGCGCTCACCAATCCGCCGGATCCGGGCACGACCTTCCACCGGTTTCGCGCGTCGCGCGAAACCACGAACGGAAGGCGATTCGACACGACGATCAGTCGACGCGGCGATGGACTCATGCGCAGGTGTCGGCCGCTTGGCCGGTATTGTTCAATTGGACGGCCTCGAAGAAACGGTGCATGTCCACTGTACCCGGGCGCGCTGTTCAGCGTAGTCAGCTTTTGTCCTACCCGACGACAAAAAGCGCGCTGGCAGCGATTGGTGAGTACGAAACAGACCGAGTGGGTCGCGGCTGAACACGAAGAGTCGGGAAATAGGCTGTCGCATCGCGGATGACTGGCAAAGGGTCGGTGACCGTGACCGCTGTGCATTGCATCGCGCTCAAGCACTTCAAGACCTTCGATATTACATCAAGATAGCTACCTAACATCTTGAGATCATTTGATTAGTCGGTTCCAGCCATGTGCAACCCCGAGGCAAGCAACGCCGGACTTGCCCGGGTCGTACGTGGCTCTATTGAAAGCGAGCTCGCGCTGCGCGTTTGGTAAGCTGGTTGCGCTGCCTTGCGGAGCTGCGCGCCTCTTCGCAGTTCGACCCTTCCGAATCGAGCCGAGTACTCGTATCAACATCAGACGTGCACTGAAATGGTCGGGTCTGGCGCTGGTGGGCCTCATCGTAGCGGCCGCCGCGCTCGCCGCGCACACGTGGTACGCGAAGCCGCTGGCGATCGACTGGTTCTACACGCGGGTCTTTTTCCGCTTCGCGCTCGACAATCCGGAGCTCCTGACGCAACTGCGGCTTCTCGAGCCAATTGGAATCCACGCGCACAACGCGAAGCTGTCCGATGTATCGATTGCGCACCAGAACGCGCAGTTTGCGCGGCTCAAGGAGGACTACGCGACGCTCCATCGTTACGACGCGCGTCGCTACACAGGCCAGGATCGCCTGTCCTATGAAATCTTCGATTACTTCGTCGGCATGGCAGTGCGCGGCGAGCCCTGGCGCTTCCACAACTACCCGGTCAACCAGCTCTTCGGCATCCAGAGCGAGCTGCCGAACCTGATGACACAGGTGCAGCAGGTCGTCGATGCGACGGATGCCGAGGACTATGTTGCGCGTCTCGGACAGTTTCCTCGCACGATCGATCAAGTGATCGAGGGAATTCAATTTCGCGAAAGCAAGGGCATCGTCCCGCCGAGATTCGTCGTCGAAAAAGTCATCGCGCAGATCCATGACTTCGTCGCGACGGGCGCCGCGGGCAATTCGCTCACGACGAGCTTCAAGGAGAAGCTCGACAGAATTCCGCCGGACAGGATGGAGGCGGCACAACGCTCGGAGTTGACAACGCGCGTCGCGCGAGCGGTTGAAACGAGTGTGATCCCTGCGTACGCGAAGCTCGCTGCGTACTTCGACACATTGCTGACGAAGGCGACTCGCAACGATGGCGTGTGGGCGCTGCCGGATGGCGACGGCTACTACCAGTACCAGATCGAGCTGAACACCACGACCACCATGACGGCCGACCAGATCCATGCGCTCGGGTTATCCGAGGTCGCGCGGATCTCCTCGGAGATGGATCGCATCCTCAATTCCGCCGGCTATACGGAGGGGACCGTTGGCCAACGGTTGCACGAGCTCGCGCAGTCACCGCAACAGCTTTATCCGGATAGCGACGAAGGCCGTGCGCGCATTCTTGCCGACTACCAGGCGAT
>JAICVH010000450.1 GCA_025935435.1 Burkholderiales bacterium | reverse complement strand
TGGCGATGCCGTTCGAGTACACCGATCTGCACGAGCGTGGCGTCCGGTGCGATGCGCATGTACGTCATGTTCGGCTTGGCATTCGGTCGTCCGTTGTGCATGCGCGCAGCGTACGGCTTGCGCTCTAGACCGATACCGCTCGCTGCCAGCACCTGACCGTAGGGTGCGAACGCATCCGCTGACAGCGGGATTGCGGTGATCTCCATCGACCAGGCGAGGCGGCGGTTGTAACTCAGTTACGGCAAGCGTTGCGGCCGCTTCTTCGCGAGCCAATCCGCGACCTGGAGCAACCGGGCGTCGTTATCATAGGCACCGATGAGTTGCGCACCAAGCGGCATACCGCCTTCGCCGGTCAGCAAGGGCAACGTAATTGAAGGCGTGCCGCACAATGTCCAGATCGTGCAGAACGCCGGGCTCCCCGTGGAGGCGAGCCCCATGGGCGCCGCGTCGGTGGTCGCGGGTGTCACTATCGCGTCGAACTCGGCAAAGATGCCCGCCAGTTCGCGCTGCAATGCAACGCGACCTTCCTGAGCACGCTGATAGTCCGCGGTCGCATGACGTTGCCCTCGCTCGATCATTTCGCGAAGCGCTTCGCTCAATCGATCCTTGCCACGTGCATAGTAATTTTCGAAGCGCGCAGCAAGGTCAGACTCCATGATGATCCGATGCCATTCGAGCGCGGATGCGAACAGCGGGGACAGTTCAACATCTCGTACGTGATCCCGCAGGTTGTCCCGAAGATGCTCGAACGCGGCTTTCGTGCCGTCGGCTGCGAGGTCCCAAACGGGTGTTTTCACGAATGCAACGCGCGGTGGATCCAACGTCGCAGCCCGCACGTCGGACGATGGCAGGGACCGCGCGAGCCCGGCGTCACCGAGTCCTTGGTCGAATACGGTTCTGGAAAGCAAGCTCAGGTCATCGACGGATCGGGCGAACATGCCCACATGGTCAAGAGTCGGCGACTGCTCGAGCACACCACAGCGATCGATCGCGCCGTGCGAAGGCTTGAAACCAAAGACGCCACAGTACGAAGCGGGACGAATCAGCGACCCATTCGTCTGCGTGCCGAGTGCGAGCGGAACCATGCCGGCCGCGACGGCAGCCGCCGATCCGCTGGACGAACCGCCCGGCGTGCGTCGTTCATCGTGCGGATTGGTTGTCTTCCCGGGCGCATACACAGCCAGTTCCGTGGTGACCGTTTTGCCGACGATCACGCCGCCGGCGGCGCGCACGAGCGAGACCGCCGCCGCGTCACGCGATGGACGGCGTCCCGCGTCGAGCACCGTTCCGTTTTCCGTCGGCATGTCGGCGGTGTCGAAAATATCCTTGATGCCGATCGGGATGCCGTGCAGCGGGCCGAGCGGCGCTCCGGTATTGCGCACACGATCGGCCTCGCGAGCCCTTGTGAGCGCGCCGTCCGCATCGAGATACGTCCAGGCGCGCACGCGATCTTCGATTGCTGCGATCCGCTCGACGCAGGAACGAACGAGCGTTTCCGAGTTCAACTGGCCGCGTTCCATGGCGGCCAACGCCTCCACTGCCGTCATTTCATGCGGTCGCATTTGTTCTGCCCGTCACACAGGCGTCGATGTACGCGCGGCGGCGAATGCTTCGAGCGCCCGCTCGAAGCATTGCATCGGCACCGCCGTCAAGCCGGCGCCGATCTGCCCCACGCCAGCACGTTTGCAAGCAATTCCGGTGTTGATGACCGGCGTGATACCCGTCTTCACCACCTTGCGGATATCGATGCCGAGCGGCGTTCCCCGAAAGCGCAGCGACGGTAGCTTGAACGTCTTATGCTCGGCGGCGGTGATTTCATACATTTTCATCGTCGTGTCGACGGCGAATTCCGGCGTTCCGCCGACGTATTCGACCACCGCCGGTGCCCCGGCCATTGCCATCGATCCGAGGCCGATCGTTTCGGTTATCGACGAGTCGCCAAGATCGGGATTCGCGTCCGCGGGCCCGAATCCCGGGAAGTAGACGCCCTCGATCATCGGCGCAGGTGCCGTAAACCAGCGATCACCGGTCCCGCTCACGCGGATTCCGGTCTCGCAGCCATTCCTCGCAATCGCCGTGACGATCGTCGCATCCGGGATGCCGTTTGCCGCATCGAGTATGCCTTTGCAGCCGGCCATGACGAGATTGAGCACGAAGTGTCCCGCCTGGTCGATGAACTGCAGCGCGCGAACAACGTCGCTGCGCTCGCCCGTGGCGACAAGATGCGGAGCAAGCGCGGTCAGCAACAGCACGTTGCTCGCCTTGTTGCGATTGTGCATCTCGTCGCCCATTTGCACAGCCTGCGCGACGATGCTCTTGATGTCGATTCCTCCAGCCTGCTGCACGGCGCGACGCAGGAGCGGGGCGAGTTCGTAGTTCATCCAGCGCAGTTTCTGCATCACGGTCTCATCGTACGCACCGTGCCGCAGCACCTTTCCGATACCCATGTACAGTGTCGAATGCGTGTCGATGCCAAAGCGATCGTTCCGCACGACGTTGACCTGCATCGATGGCGTGATGATGCCGGACATGGGACCGATCGCGTGGTGATCGTGCCCCGAGTGGAATTTCAATTGTCCCTGCTCGGCAATCGCGACGGCTTCATCGGCCGTTTTCGCCCAGCCTTCGAACATGCTTGCGCCGATGATCGCGCCCCGCATGGGGCCGCACATATTTTTCCACGTGACCGGCGGGCCGGCGTGGAACACCGTACGGTCGGCGAGGTCCGGCAACACGTCGCGTGCAGTCCGGATGTCGACCCAAACGGCCGTGCCATCCTGGATGCGCGCGAGGCACTCCTCATTGGCTGCCTTGATCGTCATTTCAGTCGTCGTCGTCCAGCGATGCGAGCAGCGCTGCGAGGCGAGCGTCCCCGCCGGCCGGCGGGCGCCAGTCGACATGAACCACGGCCACGCCTTCGGAGCGCAAGTCGTCCGCGAAACTCTCCAGGCCGACGTTGATCACGCGCAACGCGTCGGGAAACACGCTTATCGGCATCAGGCGGCCTCGTAAAATTTTCGCTGCAATTGCGGCTCGACGAGCATCGCGGCGCACCGCGTGGCATCCGCATTCGATGCGAGTACTGCGACACCTGCCGCCTCGAGCGATTGGCGCTGTAAC
>JAICVH010000730.1 GCA_025935435.1 Burkholderiales bacterium | reverse complement strand
GGCCCCCAGGCCGATGCTTTCGTCGAACGGGCCGATTCGCGCGACGAGCGCATGGCGCAGGAAGATCGTGCAGGAAATGCCCTGCGTCCATACCTTCGCCGCGACGACCCACCCTGCACAGCGTGCGAACCGCGCGGGCGGATGCTCGGAGGGATCGAACACGGCGCGTCCGGTCATGCCGTCGATGTCCGCATGCCTGTGCAGAAACCGCTGTACGCGGTCGAGCAGGCCGGCGTCGTACCAGCAATCGTCGTCGGGAAACCCGATGATGCGGCCCCGCGCCAGGCGAAGACCGGCATTGCGGCTGCGCGATAGACCGCGTGCGTGTCGCACGTGCGTAATGACGAGTGCTTGGCCATGCGCATCGACGATCCGTTCGACGCGGTCGTCGCCGCTCTGGTCGACGATGATCGTCTCGAAGTCGCGGAACGTCTGCGAACGGAGGCTTGCGAGGAGATCCGCCAGCCGGTCGTCGTCGCCGATGGTGGCGAGAATCAGCGAGATCGCGGGTGGCGGCTTATGCGCGAGCGGCACGTCGCGACGTTACACGAATCGTCAGACATTGAACCGGAAATGCATGACGTCGCCATCGCGAACGACGTAGTCGCGCCCTTCCAGGCGCATTTTTCCGGCCTCCTTGGCACCCTGTTCCCCGTTGCAGGCGATGTAGTCGGTGTATGCGATCACTTCCGCGCGAATGAAGCCCTTCTCGAAATCGGTATGGATGACTCCCGCGGCCTGCGCAGCGGTGGCGCGATGCGGAATCGTCCACGCGCGCACCTCCTTCGGACCGGCGGTGAAGTACGTATGCAGACCGAGACGCTCGTAACCGGCATGGATCAGCCGGTCGAGCCCCGGTTCGGTCATGCCCATGTCGTTAAGGAACAGTGCCTTGTCCTCCGCATCGAGATCGGCGATCTGCGACTCGAGCGCCGCGCTGATTGCGACGACCGGCGCCTGCTCCTGTGCGGCGCGCTCGCGCAACTGGTCGAGCAGCGGATTGCTCTCGAAGCCGTGCTCCGGAACGTTTGCGACGTAAAGCGTGGGCTTCATCGTCAGCAGGAAGTACGGCTTCAGTAGCGCACGTTCCTCGTCGTACAGGTCGACGGTGCGCGCCGGCCGGGCCTCGTTCAGTGCAGCGCGCACTTTGGTCAGCACGGCGAACGCGCGCTGTGCGTCCTTGTCGCCGCCCGCGCGCGCAAGCTTTTCGACCTTCGCAATCTGGCGGTCGACGGTCGCGAGGTCCGCGAGCGCGAGCTCGGTATTGATCGTCTCGACATCTCCAAGCGGATCGATGCGACCGGCGACGTGAACGACGTTCGGATCCTCGAAGCAGCGCACGACATGGGCGATCGCGTCGGTTTCGCGGATGTTCGCGAGAAACTGGTTGCCGAGGCCCTCGCCCTTCGACGCGCCTGCGACGAGACCGGCGATATCGACGAATTCGACGATGGCGGGGATGACCTTCTGCGGCCTGGCGATCGCAGCGAGCGCGGCGAGGCGCACATCGGGCACTTCGACGATTCCAACATTCGGCTCGATCGTGCAGAACGGATAGTTCTCGGCGGCGATCCCCGCCTTCGTCAGCGCATTGAAGAGCGTCGACTTGCCGACGTTCGGCAAGCCGACGATGCCACAGCGAAGGCTCATTCGGGCTCCGCCGCATCGCGCGG
>JAICVH010000423.1 GCA_025935435.1 Burkholderiales bacterium | reverse complement strand
GCGCGCCGCGATCCCCTGCTCCGCCAGTAAAGCGACGAGCCGTTGCTGTTGCTGCAGCGAGTAGCGACGTATGCGCTCGGCGCCCAGTGCCAGCACGAGCTGCTGCCCGGCGCGCGCCTGGTAGAACGTAAGGACCGGTGGCGTCGATTCCATGAACGCATCCCCGCCCGCGGCGAACTCCGGCGGATCGGGCCGACGGTAGGCAAACGGCTCACGCTTCGCGAACCAGCCGATGTCGAGCGTGCGCAGCGACCCGTCGAGATGACGGGGATGCAGGTACAGGAAGCACGCACCCGGGCCGCCGCGCAAGTATTTGTAGCTGCCGCCGACGGCGAAATCGGCGTTCACCCGCGCGATATCGACCGGCATCGCGCCGAGCGAATGATAGACATCGAGCAGCAGGCGGCCACCGGCTGCGTGGGCTGCGCGCACGATCGCGTCGACGTCGTCGAGCCGCTGCCCCGTGTTGAAGACGACATCGGAAATCACCACGAGATCAGCGCGCGCGCCGATCGCCTGCACGATGTCGGGCGTCTCGAAACGCCCGTCCGCCCGCGCTTCCACGAACGTCAGGTCGATTCGTCCGCGGCGCGCGTACTCGCGCAGGATCACGTCGAGCGAATCGAATTCGCCGCGCGTGGCCACGACTCGCGGCGTCAGCTCGCGGTCGTACGCGTTGAGAATCGCGCGCAGTCCCTGACCCGCACTCGTCTTCGGCACGATGCAGTCGTGCCGCGGCGCGTGCATCAGTTCGGCGACGCGCGCACGAAATGCGTTGATCTCGTCGATCCAGGCGTCCCATGCGTCACCCATTCGCGCATACCAGGCCGCGAGTCCTTCGCGCACATCCTCTGCAGTCGCGTCGAGCGGGCGGCCCAACGAATGGTTGGCGAGATACGCCGTCTGCGGCGATACGGCGAGCGCCCGCGAAAACAGCGGCGTGATGTGCGTTGCAAGCGCCTGCTCGGTCAACGCGCCCGCACCGAGCGCCTCGACGGCCGCGTCGATCGCGCGCGAACGCGGCGCCCGCGGTAAGCCGACATCGGTCGCGGTCATCGCGCCCCGATGACCGTTCGAACGTCGATCAGCTCGGGAAAGAATGCATGCTCGAGCGCCCGCCGCAGGAAGCCGACGCCGGAGGATCCGCCGGTGCCCGGTTTGTGCCCGATGATCCGCTCGACGGTCTTCATGTGCCGAAAGCGCCAGAGCTGGAATGCCTCTTCGACGTCGACGAGCTTTTCGCACATGTCGTAGGCGTCCCACCAATGCGCCGGGTCGGTATAGATGCGCTCGAATATCGGCACCAGGTCGGGGTTGCGTTCGTGGCGCTGCGTTACATCGCGGTCGAGCACCGCCCGCGGCACCGGCAGCCCGCGGCGCGCGAGGTGACGCAGGAATTCGTCGTAGAGCGACGGCGCGCGCAACAACGTTTCAAGTTCCGCATGCGCCGCAGCGTCGTGCCGGAACACGTCGAGGATCGCTGCGTTCTTGTTGCCGAGCAGGAATTCGATCGCGCGGTACTGCGCCGACTGGAACCCGGACGACGTACCGAGTGCAGGCCGGAAACCCTCGTACTCCGACGGCGTCAGCGTTTCGAGCACCGACCACTGCTCGAACAGCTGCTTCTGGATCAGCTTGACGCGCGCGAGAACCTTGAACGACGGCTCGAGGGCGTCGCGGCGTACGTGGGCGATGGCAGCGCGCAGCTCGTGGATCATCAACTTCATCCACAGCTCAGCGACCTGATGCTGGATGATGAACAGCATTTCGTCATGCCGCGCCGCGACGTCGGGGCTACCCGATATCGGTCGCTGCGCGTCGAGCAACAGGTCGAGGCGCAGGTAGCCGCCGTACGTCAGCCGATCGCGCAGATCGGTCACGATCCCCGGTTCGAGTTCTGCCATCCCGTTCTCGATCGAACATCATCCGAACGCAATCGATTCTACGCGCGATGTGCTCGTCCGTCCCCGTGATGTACCATGCGCGCCCATGCCGAAACGCGTCATGATGATGGCGTTGCGCCGTATCGCTGTTGCGCTGTGCGCGCTCGCGCTCGTCGCATGCACCGATTCGTCGCTGCCCAAGCGCGCGATCGAGCTCGCGCCGTGCCGGCTGCCGAAGGTTTCACAGGCGGTCCAGTGCGGTCGCGTCGAAGTGCCGGAAAACCGCGATCATTCGAACGATCGCAAGCTGTCGATCTTCGTCGCGGTGCTGCCGGCGAACACGCTGTCGCCGAAGCCGGATCCACTGGTGCTGCTCGCGGGCGGCCCGGGCCAGGCAGCGTCGACGCTCGGCCCGTTCGCGATGCAATTGAGCGCCGTGCGCAGGACGCGTGACATCGTACTGATCGACCAACGCGGCAGCGGACGTTCGTCGCCCCTCGACTGCAAGGCATTCGCCCCCGACGAGCACGCGGAGTTCGACATCGATCCGGTGCCGAAGTCGCTGCTCTGCGCGTGGCAGCTCGCGGAGCGGCATATCGATGCGTCGCAGTACACGACGACCGCATTCGTCGCCGATCTCGAGGCAGTCCGTGAAGCGCTCGGCTATGGACAGTGGAACCTGTGGGGCGGGAGTTACGGCACGCGCGCTGCGCAGGAGTACCTGCGCCGTTATCCCGCGCGCGTTCGGTCCCTGGTGCTCGATGGCGTCGCACCGCCGTCGCTGCGCATCTCGTTCGATGTATGGCGCACGCGCGACGACGCGCTCGACGGGGTGATCGAAGCGTGCAAAGCGTCTGCTGCATGCGCCAAAGCGCATCCCGACCCCACCGCCACACTCGCCGACATCCGTCGCGACCTCGAAGGCGGCAAGACGATCACGTTGCGCGATCCGCGCACCGGCATCACGCGCGAAATGCACGTCCAGTTCGACACCGTGATCGGCGCACTGCAACCGCTCACCTACGCGCCCGAAGCGGCGAGCCTCATCCCCGAGTTGCTTGCACTCGCGCGCGATGGCGACTTCGCACCGCTCGTCGCCGCGTCGCTGGTCATCATCGGCGATCTCCCCGAGCAGTTCAGCCCGGCACTTCATTATTCGGTGACGTGCGCCGAAGACGTCCCGCGCGTCACGCGCGACGAGCGCATCAATGGCGTCGACGACGAGCGCGTGCGGGCGCTTGCGCGTCGCACCCTCGCGGTCTGCGATCAGTGGCCGAAGGGGAGTTTCCCCAACGACTTCGTGCAGCCGGTGACGAGCAGTGTCCCGACGCTGCTGCTGTCGGGCGGCCTGGATCCGGTAACTCCGCCGGCGTATGCCACCGAAGTGGCGAAGCAGTTGTCGAACAGCCGGCATATCGTCGCAAAGGG
>JAICVH010000590.1 GCA_025935435.1 Burkholderiales bacterium | reverse complement strand
TTGGCCGGGTTTGGCGTGCGCCCTACGAGCGGGACGTTCACCTCCTTGAACGGCTGGCCGGCGAGTTTGACCAGCAGCCAGCCGCGCAGCGACCACGACGAGTAGTTCTTGTTGCCGATGTAGAGCTTCATCGCGGTACCGTCTTGCCCGGGTTCATGATGTCGCAGGGATCGAGCGCGCGCTTGATCGTCTGCATCAGCGTCACGGCCTCGCCGTGCTCGGCGACCAGCGCATCGAGCTTGTGCACGCCAACCCCATGTTCACCGGTGCACGTCCCCCCCATGCCGATCGCTCGCGTGCTGACGCGTGCCGCGAGCGCTTCGGCTTTCGCGCGCTCCTCCGGCACTTTCGGGTCGAACAACACGACGAGATGAAAGTTGCCGTCGCCGACGTGGCCGACGATCGGCGCGACGAGGCCGGTGGCCGCGACGTCTGCCTGCGTCTCCAGCACGCAATCGGTCAGCCGCGAGATCGGGACGCAGGCGTCGGTCGCGAAGCCCTGCTTGCCCGGTGCAAGCGCGAGCGCCGCGTAATAGGCGTTGTGCCGTGCTTTCCACAGGCGCGACCGATCTTCGGGTCGCGTCGCCCACTGGAACTGGCTGCCGCCGTGATCGGCGGTGATCGATTCGATCGTTTCCGCCTGCTCGCGCACGCCGGCTTCGCTGCCGTGAAACTCGAAGAACAGCGTCGGCTTCGGTGCGAACTCTTCGAGTTGCGAATAACGAATGCACGCGTCCATCTGCACATCGTCGAGGAGCTCGATGCGCGCGACCGGAACGCCGAGTTGCATTGCGACGATCACGGTGTCGACAGCGCTGCGCAAATCCGGGAACTGGCAGACCGCCGCCGAAATCGCTTCGGGCACGCCGTAGAGGCGCAACTGCACTTCCGTGATGATGCCGAGCGTGCCTTCGGAGCCGACGAACAAACGCGTCAGGTCGTAACCGGCGCTCGACTTGCGTGCGCGATTGCCGGTGCGCACGATGCGCCCATCGGCGGTGACGACGGTGAGCCCCAGCACGTTGTCGCGCATCGTCCCGTACCGGACGGCGTTGGTGCCGGATGCGCGGGTGGACGCCATGCCGCCGAGCGTCGCATTGGCGCCCGGATCGATCGGAAAGAACAGGCCGCTGCCCTTCAGTTCCGCATTGAGCTGCTCGCGCGTCACGCCCGCCTGCACGCGACAATCGAGATCCGCGTCGTTGACCTCGAGCACGCGGTTCATCTGCGAAAGGTCGATGCACACGCCACCGTAGAGCGCCGCAACGTGGCCCTCGAGCGATGTCCCGACTCCGAACGCGATGACGGGAATGCGCGCGGCGTGACACCCGCGAACGATCGCCGCCACTTCCTCATTCGAGTGCGGGAAGACGACGATGTCCGGCAGCGCGGCATCGGCCAGTCCCTCGCCGTGCGAGTGCTGTTCACGGATCGCGTCCGTCGTCAGCGCGCGCTCGCCTAAATCGTTGCGTAGTTGTGCCGTCAACGCGGCGAGGGCTTCGGGCTGCGGTCGGGTGCGCGGTGCAGTTGCGGCCGTCATCGTCGTTTCAGAAACGCGGCAGTTCAGGGTGGCGAAGCTCACCGTGATGCACATGCATCCGACCGAACTCCGCGCAGCGGGCAAGCGTTGGCACGGCCTTGCCCGGATTCAACAGACCCTGCGCATCGAAGGCGTGCTTGATGCCGAGGAAGCGCGTAAGCGCGGCCGGCGGAAACTGTGCGCACATGCCCCCGATCTTTTCGATACCGACACCGTGTTCGCCGGTGATCGTGCCGCCGACGTCGATGCAAAGCTGCAGGATCCGGTCGCCGAATTCGATCGTGCGCTCCTTGTCGCCCGGCCTGTTCGCATCGAACAGGATCAGCGGATGCAGGTTGCCGTCGCCGGCGTGAAACACGTTGGCGCATGGCAGGCTGAATTCGTTCGACCATGTTTCGATCTGGCGCAACACCCGGGGGAGCGCGGCGCGCGGGATCGTTCCGTCGATGCAGTAATAATCCGGCGAGATGCGTCCCACCGCTGGAAACGCTGCTTTGCGACCGGACCAGTACAGCAGCCGCTGGCTCTCGTTCGCCGAAACGCGCACTTCGGTCGCGCCCTCCGCTTTCAGCACGGCGATGATTTCAGCCATCTCCGCTGCGACCTCGACCGGCGTGCCGTCGGCTTCGACGAGCAGAACGGCTGCGGCATCGAGCGGGTAGTCCGCATGGACGAACTGTTCGACCGCGCGCGTCGCTGCCTGATCCATCATCTCGAGGCCGCCGGGAATGATTCCGGCAGCGATCACGGCACCGACTGCCGCACCGGCCTTTTCCAGGTCGTCGAATGCCGCCAGCGCCACCTGGGCGAG
>JAICVH010000622.1 GCA_025935435.1 Burkholderiales bacterium | reverse complement strand
TAGTTGGGATGCGATGCGGCGAGGCGGCTCGCAACGGGAAGCAATCCAATCGGCGGAATGGGCGCGAGCAACGCCGCACCGCGCACCGGTCGCTTGGCCACGATCCGCTCGATGATCGCCGCGCCCATGGAGTGTCCGATCAGCACGGGTGGCGTGTCGAGTGTGCCGGCAACGTGTTCGACGTCAGCTTCGTAATCGCCGAGGCCGGCGATGTACAAGGTGTCACCCCCGCCGCTTGCGCCATGTCCGCGCAGGCTGAGTGCGTAAGCCGCGTAGCCCCGCGCCGCAAACCACGGGAGAAAATACGGTTCCCAGAACCACGCATCGCAGTAGCCGCCGTGCACGAACAGCAGCGGCGGCTTGCGCGACTCGTTCGTCGGCAGTCGCTTTCGCACTTCGAGGCGTGGCTCGGCGGGTAGCATTTGCAATCGAAGCGAAGCGATGATCCGTTACGCGGGCAAAAAGGCCGGCATTGTGCCAGACGCAGCAATTCCCACGCCGATGTACGACGCGTCGTGCCGCCGATGCGTGCGGCTTGCGCATTTCCTCGATGAGGTGCGTGCGGCGTACCCGGCGTACCGCTGCCTTCCGGTCGCACCGTTTGGTGATCCCGCCGCACGCCTGGTGATCGTCGGGCTCGCCCCGGGCATGCACGGGGCAAACGCGACGGGCCGTCCGTTCACGGGGGACTTCGCGGGCATCCTGCTCTACGAGACGCTCCACGCGTATGGCTACGCGTCGTCGCCGCTGTCGCGGACGATCGACGATCCGCTGACGCTCATTGACTGCAGGATCACGAACTCGGTGAAATGCCTGCCACCAGACAACAAGCCGACGCCCGCCGAAGTGAAGATGTGCAACGACTATCTCGCCGCCGATCTGGCAACGCTCACGCCAGGCGGGGTGTTGCTCGCGCTGGGTCGCATTGCGCACGATGCAGCATTGGTTGCACTGGGGTTACGTCGCAGCGAATATGCATTTGCGCACCGCGCCCGCCACGTCCTTCCAGGCAGCACGGTGCTGTTCGACAGCTACCATTGCAGCCGTTACAACACGAACACCGGCCGCCTGACGCCCGCGATGTTTCGCGCAGTGTTCGATGACATCGCCGTCGAGCTCGGCCGCGAGCCGGCCCGTCCATGACGAAGGTTTCGCGACTGAACCGGCGCGTCGTCGATGCGGAGGCGACGTCGACCGAATTCGATGCGCGCGAGCTGATCGCGTCGCTGCCACACCTGCCCGGCGTTTATCGGATGTTCGACACCGCCGGCGGCGCGCTTTACGTGGGCAAGGCGCGTGATCTGAAGAAGCGCGTCGCGAGCTATTTTCAGAAGAGCGGGCACGAGCCGCGCATCGCAGCGATGATCGGACAAGTGGCGCGCGTCGAGACGACGGCGGTTCGCTCGGAAGGCGAGGCGCTGCTGCTCGAGAACAACCACATCAAGGCACTCGAGCCACGCTACAACATCCTGTTCCGGGACGACAAGAGTTATCCATACATCTGTCTGTCGGGCGACGCCTATCCGCAACTTCGATTTCACCGTGGCGCGCTCGATCGCAAACACCGGTATTTCGGTCCGTTTCCGAGTGCCGGCGCAGTGCGCGAGGGCATGGCGCTTCTGCAGAAGGTATTCCAGTTGCGAACCTGCGAGAACACGGTATTCGCGAACCGCTCGCGACCGTGCATGCTGCATCAGATCGAGCGTTGCACCGCGCCATGCGTCGGGCTTATCGCGGAGGCGGATTACCAGCAGGACGTGCACGCGACGATGCTGTTCCTGCAGGGCAAGACCGACGAAGTGCTCGCGAATCTCAAGCGTCAGATGGATGGCGCATCGGCCGCGCTGCAGTTCGAGCGTGCGGCGCGAACGCGCGACAAGATCGCGCGGTTGCAACAGTTGCAGTCGCGCCAATTCGTCGAAAGTGCGACAGCCGGCGACGTCGACGTGATATCGGCCGTGCACGAGGAGAACCTGTACGCCGTCAACGTCGTGATGATCCGCGGCGGCCGCCACGTCGGCGACCGGACGTTCTTTCCGCGTCATGCGGAGGCGGTGGATGAAAGCGACGTCGTCACGGCATTTCTCGCGCAACACTACGTCGAGCGGCCGGTGCCGCCGGCGCTGATTGCGCCGCAGGCGACCGAGGCCGAGGCGTTGGC
>JAICVH010000404.1 GCA_025935435.1 Burkholderiales bacterium | reverse complement strand
CGCGCGTAGCGCAACGGCGCGCTTCTCGTACTGGCGTACGCGCGTCGCTGCCGCGCGAGTGCTGATCGTCGGCGACGTCATGCTCGATCGCTACTGGTTCGGCGACGTCGAGCGGATCTCGCCCGAAGCGCCCGTGCCGGTCGTGAAGATCGCGCGCACCGAGGAGCGGCCGGGCGGTGCGGCCAACGTGGCACGCAATGCCGCTGCGTTGGGCGCGCAGGCGAAGTTGCTGTCGGCAACCGGCCGCGACGAACCCGCCGACGCACTCACCCGACTGCTCGACGCCGAGCGCATCCAGACATCGTTCTTGCGCGACGCCGCGCTGACGACGACCGTCAAGTTGCGCGTCATCGGTCGGCAACAGCAGCTGCTGCGCATCGACTTCGAAACGGCGCCGCCGCACGAACTGCTCGCGTCGCATCTTGCCGAATTCGATGCGCTGCTCGCCGACGCCGATGCACTCGTGCTCTCGGATTACGGCAAGGGTGGGCTCGCTCATATCGCGACGATGATCGCGCGTGCGCGCGCGGCCGCGAAGCCGGTGCTTGTCGATCCGAAGGGCGACGACTGGGACCGCTACCGCGGCGCAACCGTCGTCACGCCGAACCAGAGCGAATTCCGGCAGGTTGCAGGCCGGGCGCGCGACGACGCCGATCTCGAACGTCGCGCACAGGCGTTGCGTCGCGACCTTGCACTCGACGCACTGCTCGTCACGCGTTCGGAGGAAGGCATGAGCCTCTATACCGATACCGGAACGCTGTCGATTCCGGCACAGGCGCGCGAGGTGTTCGACGTTTCGGGCGCGGGGGATACCGTCATCGCAACGCTCGGTACGCTGCTCGCCGCAGGTGCGTCGCTCGCGGACGCAATGTCGATCGCGAATGAGGCCGCCGGCATCGTCGTCGGCAAACTCGGCACCGCGGTCGCCGAGCCCGACGAACTGAGTTGACCGCCCCCCGCACGCGTCGAGATCCCTGATCCTTCGATCCTCGATCTTCGATTGTCAACCTCGAATCTAGATCCTTCGATCCTCGATCCGTCGATCCTTCGATCTCGATCCTGATCCCCGCAGTGGCCAAGTCAAAGACGCTGTATGCGTGCACCGAATGCGGCGGGCAGGCACCGAAATGGCAGGGACAGTGTCCACATTGCGGCGCTTGGAACACGCTGGTCGAAACCGTTGCCACACCGGCACCGGCGCGCTTTGAAAGCGTCGCAGGCACGCGCTCGAGCGTGACGCCGCTCGCAGCGGTGAAGACGCGCGCGTCGTCGCGGATTGCAACCGGCCTCGAGGAATTCGACCGCGTGCTTGGCGGAGGTCTCGTCGCAGGCGGCGTGATTCTGCTCGGCGGCGATCCGGGCATCGGCAAGTCGACGTTACTGCTGCAGGCGGGCGCTGCGCTCGGCGCTGCGCATCGCACGCTGTATGTGACAGGCGAGGAATCGGCGGAACAGATCGCGCTGCGCGCACAGCGGCTTGCGCTCGTCAACGCGCCGATCGAACTGCTCGCCGAGGTCCAGCTCGAGGCGATCGTTGCGGCGATCAACGCAACGTCGCCGGAAATCGTCGTCATCGACTCGGTCCAGACGGTGTACACGGAGGCGCTCACGTCGGCGCCCGGCAGCGTCGCCCAGGTCCGGGAATGCGCGGCGCAGTTGACGCGTCTCGCAAAACAGCGCGGCATCGTCGTGTTGTTCGTCGGTCACGTGACGAAGGAGGGCGCCATCGCCGGGCCACGCGTCCTCGAGCACATCGTCGACACGGTGCTTTATTTCGAAGGCGATCCGCATTCGAGCCTTCGCCTCGTGCGCGCGATCAAGAACCGCTTCGGCGCCGCGAACGAACTCGGCGTATTCGCGATGACGGAGCGCGGCTTGCGCGGTGTTTCCAATCCGTCGGCGCTGTTTCTCTCGCAGCATGCGGAAGGGGTCGCCGGATCGGCGGTCGTCGCCACCCTCGAAGGTTCGCGCCCGTTGTTGGTCGAAGTGCAGGCGCTCGTCGATCCGGTTCAAGGCGGCATGCCGCGGCGGCTGGCGGTCGGCCTGGACGCGCAGCGACTCGCACTGCTCCTCGCAGTGCTGCACCGGCATGGCGGCGTTGAGACGGGTGGTTACGACGTCTTCGTGAACGCCGTCGGAGGCGTCCGCATCCTCGAACCAGCCGCTGACCTCGCCGTCCTGATGGCGGTTTGCTCGTCGTTACGAAACAAGCCGTTGCCGCGCAAAACGCTCGTGTTTGGTGAAGTCGGATTGGCGGGCGAGGTGCGCCCCGTGCAACGCGGCCAGGAACGCATTCGCGAGGCAGCGAAGCTTGGTTTCGAGCGCTTTGTAATCCCGAACCTCAACAAACCGAAGCAACCCGTTGATAAAACGGAGCTCATTGGCGTCGACCGCGTCGATGAGGCGCTCGCGCTGTTGCGTGACTAGCCTGCGCGCGACCTGAAGCGCGACAAGTCGTCAGGCCGGTCGCTGTCACGCGAACAGCTCGCAGGCCACCTGGAGCGCGGCAAGTCGTCAGGCCGGCTCGATCCGAATCGGCTGCCGCACTCGACGTCGGTATTGGTCGGCCATCTCGTGGTAAGCGAGTTCGAGCGCGCGGGTCGTGGCGGCGGTGTCGAACAGTGAACTCGTGCGGCCATGCACGTCGAGGTGTTCGCGCAGCCGCCGACGTTCACCGGCGTCGGACGCGAGGTTCACCGCTTTGTCGACGTAGGCATCGACCGAGTCGCAAACGAGTTCGGGCAAACCGACCGCGGACAGCAGGCTCGCACCGACGCGGGATGCGAACGTCTCGCCACGAAACGTCAGCAACGGACAACCCGCCCACAGCGCGTCGCTGCCCGTCGTGTGCGCGTTGTAGGGCCACGTGTCGAGGAACAGATCTGCGACCCGGTACAGCGCGAGGTAATCTGCGTGGTCGCGCGCTGCCGCGAAATGCAGACGCCGTGCATCGAGCCCGCGCCGCACCATCTCGCGACGCAGGTTGCGTTCCAGCAACGCCTCGCCGGGATGTGTCAGCAGCCATAGCACCGCGTCCGGGACTTGCGCGAGTATGCGCAGCCATGCGTCGAAGACCTCGGGATTGAGCTTGTAGCCCCGATTGAAGCAACACAGCACGACGGTGCTGCGCGCGAAACCGAGCGACTGTCGTGTCGGTGACTCGGCAATCGGACGGTCGTAGTCGTTGATCTGATAACTGCGCGGCAGCAGTACGAGCGTCTCGGCGTAATCGTCCGCGTGCGCCGGCGGCGTCACGATGGGATCGCCGATCAGGTAGTCGACGAGATCTCCGCCGAGCGTCCCCGGGTAGCCGAGATAGTGCACGCTGATCGGGGCAGGGCGTAGCGCGAGAACCGCCGGCGCGGCCCCTTCGGTGTGTCCCTTGAGGTCGACGAGAATGTCGATCGCATCATCGCGG
>JAICVH010000200.1 GCA_025935435.1 Burkholderiales bacterium | reverse complement strand
CCAACGGTCATCGGATGGCCGAGCGCAGCCTTGATCCGCGTGCGCGGTACGTACGCGGCAGCGACCAGCACGAAACCGATCACGGTGAGCAAGGCCGTCACGTGACGCGTAAACGCCGGCGCGTTCCAGAGCACGACGGGATTCGCGCGCGCCACGCCATAACCCCAGATCACGAGGAACAGTCCAATGATCGACACGGCGGAGTACGCGAGCTTCCACGATCCTTCGCCCATCCGCGCAGCCTGGCGCGCCCGCCAGTCGGGCGCCGCGACGCCGATCGAATGCGAGCCGAGGAAGATCAACAGACCGGCGATCAGCTGTGGCATTGGCTCATTCGTGGAACATTGGCGGGCGAATCGTATCCTACGGGCTCGATGCGCACCGCGGTTTCTGCCACCTTCGACCTGTTCGAGCCACCGCCGTTGCCGAACGGCCTCGAATACCACGCCGAATTCCTGACGCGCGACGAGGAGGCCGCGCTGCTCGCGCGTTTTGCCGGGTTGCCGTTCACCGAAGCGAAGTTCCAGCAGTACACGGCACGCCGGCGCGTCGTTCGTTTCGGGCGCACGTATATGCCGGCAGCCGGCGAGTGGCTCGACGACGCGCCGCTGCCGGACTGGCTTGCCGCAATGCGCTCGAAAGTGGCCGCGTGGCGCGGGATTCCGGAAGAGGCGTTCGTCCATGCGCTCGTGACCGAGTATCGGCCGGGCACGCCGATCGGCTGGCATCGCGACAAGCCGGAGTACGGGCTCGTCATCGGCATTTCGCTCGCCAGCGCATGCCGGATGCGTTTCCGGCCCTACGACAACCAGCGCGATCGCACGGCGGTCGTGATGCTCGAACTCGCCCCACGCTCGCTGTACGTCATGCAGGGTGACATCCGCTGGCGCTGGCAGCACAGCATTCCGCCCGCGACGGCGCTGCGCTACTCGATGACGTTCCGCACGAGCGCGTAGCGTAACGAGCCATCGGTTCATCCCGTCCTCACGAATCCAACCGCGTGGGCAGCGGGCGGGCCATCGCCCACGCTCGGAGGTCGCAAACGATCGTCTTAGGATTGAGTGGGCAGCGGGCGGGCCATCGCCCACGCTCGGAGGTCGCAAACGATCGTCTACGGGTACCCGGCGCGGCGGCTCGGCGTCGCGCGTCGCGCGCGAACGACTGGGCCGCGCCACCCGTTACGACGATCGCGCCCTACTCGCGTGGGCGATGGCCCGCCCGCTGCTCGTCGCATCGCGCTGACTTGCTGCGTCAAATCGCAAATGCGAGGGATCGGCGACTGCTGCGTCACCCGCTCGACGACACGGTTGCGCCGCCGAAGCCCGGCACGAAGCGACCCGCTGCGCCTACTCTATGACGTCGCCATCCGCGCCGCGCGCTTCAGATCGGAGACGAGGGTCGCGCGCAGTTTGACGCGCGCGTCGTGATCGGGCACGCGCAAGACCGCCGATGGGTGATACGTCGCGACGATCGGCGTGCCGTCCGGGCTCAGCAGCTTGCGTGTGCGCGCATCGGCGATCGCGATCTTGCTGCCGTAAACCGACGCGAGCGCCGTGGCGCCGAGCGTCACGATGACGTTCGGCCGCACGCGCGCGAGCTCGCCTTCGAGCCACGCATGGCACGCAGCGATGTGCCGCTGCATCGGGGTCTTGTGGATGCGCCGCTTGCCGCGCGGCTCGAAGAAGAAATGCTTGACGGCGTTGGTGAGGAACACCTGCCCGATCGCGATGCCCGCTTCCTCGAGCAGCGCGCGCAGCAGCCGGCCCGCCGGTCCCACGAACGGTCGGCCCTGCAGATCTTCCTCGTCGCCCGGCTGCTCGCCGACGAGCATCAGCCGCGCGCCGCCCGGTCCTTCGCCGGGAACGCCCTGCGTTGCGCGTTCCCACAGCTCGCAGCGCCGGCAATGATCGAGATTGTCCTTGGACGGCGCGTTCGTCCCGTCGTCGCCGCGCGGATCAGAAGAAGCTGGCTTGCGCGCTGCCATCTGCAATTGCGCTTCGGGCGCCGCTTCGCGTCATTCTCGCGATGACGAAGCGGGGAGGTCGCTTGGAGGGGTGCGACCCATGAGCCGCTGCTGCAACGTCCTGTGCGCCGCCTGCTGGATGCGCTGCTGCCACGCGGCCGTCATCGCGGCGGGCGCGGATTTCGCCGCGCGATACACCTTGCCGGTCGTCGCCAGCGTGTTCGCAGGGGTACGGAAGACCGACGCGAAGATGTCGGTGCGATTGACGAGATCGTCGTTGGTCTGCGCGAAGAACGCCATGAACTGTCCGTTCGCGCTGGTGAGCCCCTGATAGTCGCCGACGAAGCGGCCGCCTTCCGCCATCGGCGCGGGATTGAAGTCGAACGGTCCGGCGACATGACGCTCGGACCATTCGACGCCATCGATGGACGTCGCGAGCCACACGTCGACGAACAGCGTCGACGTATCGGCGGTGTTGTTGCGCAGATCGTAATACAGCACGCCGATCGTGCCGTCGCTGCGCACGTTCACCGTCGGCAACAGCGCCCGTACCGCAGGCACGGCGTTAATTTGTGTGGGCGCACTCCACGTCGTTCCTCCATCGGTCGAGCGCGAAAAGGCAATGCCGTCGCGTACGCCGGCACTGAATCGGGCGTCCTGCCAGACGGCAACGAGCATGCCGTCCGGGCCGACTGCCACCGCAGGGAGATTCGCTGCGTCACGCAGTTCGTGCGACGGGTTTTCAGGGTCCCGCGTGCCGATCGACTGCAGGCTGGTGACGACGTTCAATCCGCTCCACGTCACGCCGCGATCGGTCGAACGCACGAAGCCGAACCGCGGCACCAGCACGTTGTTGCCGACGTTCTGCAATTCGGTGAAAAAGTCGTACAGCGTTCCCGCGTTGCTGCCCCCCGGTGCGACGATGATCTGGTTGTCGAGCGTCGAATTGCGCCCACCCGGATCGTAGATCGGCCGCGGCGCTTCCCACGACGCGGCACCATTGGTCGTGCGGGTGAAATAGGCAGGACCGTGTCCGTTCTGTTCGAGCCGATCCCAGGTCGCGTAGGCGTAACCGGGAAGGAGCGGATCGGCGGTAATCGCCTCCTTGTCGTTGAATGGCGCCCGGTCGTCGCGGATCAGCGTCGCCGCCGCGCTCCACGTACGGCCGCCATCGAACGAGCGGCTCGCAAGTACGGCGCTCGAGGAGCCGACGGCGAACGTGTCGCCGGTGAACGCGATCGCGATCTGGTAGGCGACGCCATCGGGACCGATCGTCACCCACGGATCGCTCGCACGCGCGAAATCCGCGCCGTTCGCGGCGTTGCCGCCGCTGCAGCGACTGAACGGCGCCTGCGACAATCCCCACGTGCGTCCGCCGTCGAACGAATAGCCGGTGCGAAGGCCGCGCGCACCGCCGTCGGACCAGCGATCCTGTTGCCACACGCCGATGAGATGCAACGGATCGGTGGGATCGACGGCCACGTAGGGCTCGACCTCGGCGTTGATGTAGAGCGTGCCCGTCGCGGGAACGCCATCGCATCCGGGCGCAAACGGCGACGCAGCGCTGACGCGGACGCGCGAATCGGAGAGGGCGGCGTGCGTCGTGCACATCGCGACGCCGTCAGGTCCGAATCCCTCCGGCACGTAGCCGCGCGCAATCATCGCCGCGCGCGTCGCCGCGTCCGTCGTGTAGCGATGATTCGAATCGGTGCGCTGGTTCCACAGCCGATAGACGGGCACGGTGCCCGAGGCGCACGCGCCCGTCGTCGTATCGGGCAGCGCAATGTAAAACTCGGCCGACGTCTCCTCGTCGTAGCCGCTGAAATTCGGATCGGTCAACACCTTCTCGCGCACGATGGCGCACTCGACCGGTGAAGCCGAGAGGAAGTGCGAGTCGCCGTGAATGGGCGGAATGTAGAAGCGGCACACGGGGCTGACCGGCAGCCCACCCGCCGCCGTCGTCGATGCAAACCCTTCGAACTCGAAACCGGTGCGATTCCAGCCGCGGATCCGCCCCGAGTCGAGCGCGTCGATCTCAGCGGGTAGCGGCGTGATGAAGTAATGGTCGAGCACCGGGTGGTAGTACTCGACGACGGTGTCGGCCTGCGCGAGCGTCGCGGTGAAGGTCACGGCGAGCAATGCGATGGCGCGAAGCAGCGAGATGACGCCCGCATCGTGGCGTCGTGACGAATGCACGCACTTAAACTGCATCGGAACTCCAGGAGAAGAACGCAGCGCTCGCGCGGCGGCAGCGAGCGCTGCGTAGTTTACCGACGCCTGGCCGCGGTCGACGGAGGCGCAGTGCTTCCGCGCTGCACGAGTTCGAACGGTAGCAACTGCGACAACTCTGCGGGCTCGCCCTCGAGGCGGGCGAACAGCTGCAATGCGGCAGCGCGTCCTATTTCGACGATCGGCGTGCGGATGCTCGTCAGACCGGGCGTCTGCGTCGCACCGAGGTCGGTATTGTCGACGCCGGTGATCGAGATGTCGTCCGGGATGCGCACGCCTTTCTCGCGGCACGCGACCATCGCGCCGACGGCGAAAACGTCGTTGGTTGCGATGACGGCGGTGGGCCGAGGACTTCTCGCAAGCAACTCGCGCATCAGGGCCGTGCCCGATTCGAGCGCGATCGGTCCGTAGCGAACGGCGTCGTCCTCCAGGACCAGACCTGCCGTCGCCAGCGCGGTACGCACGCCGGCGCCGCGTTCGCGTGCGCGATCGTTGCCGCGCGTCGGAGCGCTGATCAGACCGAACCGGCGGTGGCCGAGGTCGAGCAGATGACGCGTGATCGCGTAGGTTGCGGCGCGATTGTCGAAGCCGATGCTCGGATGCAGTCGCGACGCATCGACGCCCCAGGTCAGCACGTACGGTCGGCCGTAGCGATCGAGCAGCGAGTAGAGTGCCTTGTCGTGATCGAGCCCGACGAAAACGAAAGCGTCGACGCCATGCTGGACCATCTGCTGCGTGACACGCACCTCCGTTGCCAGGTCGTAGTGATGCGTCGCGAGCACGAGCGCGTAACCGCGCGCGTCCGCTTCGCGCTGCAATGCGCTCGTCGTCCGCGCGTACAGCGCATAGTCGAACGACGGCACGACGGCGCCGATCATGTCGCTGCGCCGGCTGCGCAGCGCACGCGCTGCACCATGCGGCACGTAGCGCAGCTTGTCGATCGCAGCGCGTACGCGCGTCAGCGTGTCCGGGTCGACGCTGTCGGGAACATTGAGGGCGCGCGACACCGTCGCGGTCGATACGCCGGCGAGCCGCGCGACGTCGCGTGCGCTCGAGCGCTCGCCGAGCGGCAGCAATGCGGCATCGTCGGATGCGATTCTCGCCATCGTCTTGCACAGCATACGCGTCGTGCAATCGATTGCAACGCGACAGGTCGATAGGCAGGCGGTTGACAGGGTGACCACATCTCGCCAACATATGTAATCGAATACATCATCGACCGGGGGGCGTAGGTCCGCGCGCTCCTCAGAAACCGAAGTCGACTCATGGCTCCGACT
>JAICVH010000324.1 GCA_025935435.1 Burkholderiales bacterium | reverse complement strand
TGCCGCGGCCGAGCAGCGCGTAGACGCGGTTCGCCGCACCGATCGGCTCCGCCTCGGTGTTGTGAGTGGCGCCCGCGCGAATGACCGTGCGGCTGACGAACCGGTTCACCGCCTGCATGACGCGCGTGCGCAGCGGCCGCTCGACGTCGCAGAAGAGGATGATGCGGGTCGTGTCGGTCGCGTTCTCGGCCGAGTGGATGTACGTCTCGTCGAACAGCAGGTCCTGGCCGTCGCGCCACGAATACGGCTCGCCATCGACGTAGATTCGGCACTTGTCCGAATTGGGCGTCACGAGCCCGAGGTGATAGCGAAGCGACCCCGCGAACGGATCGCGATGCCGGTTGAGCTTGCCGCCGGGCGGCAGCAACGCGAACATCGCCGCGTTGACGGTTGGCAGCGACTGGACGAGCGCGACGGTCTTCGGACACGCCGCCTGCGCCGATGGCAGCGGCTCGCCGTACCACTTCACGTAGAAGCGCTTCCAGCCGTTCTTGAAAAACGAGTTGAAGCCCAGGTCGTTGTGACCGGTTGCTGCGCGGATGTGACCCTCGTCGAGCAGCGACAGCGCCTCGTCGCGAATCGTTCGCCAGTTGTCGCGCAGCACGGCAAGCTCGGGCAGCTGTCGTGGATCGAGGATCGGCTTCGCAGGCACCGCCGAGAACAGATACATCAGCGTGTTGTACGGCGCCATGATCGTCGAGTGATCGGCGAGCTGCTTCGTGAGCTTGTGGCGCACGCGTCCACGCAGATGGACGAAGAGCGCCGACGCCACGAAGACGTACAGCACGAGAAACTTGGGAGCGAGAAGCGTCGGGATCACGGGCGGCGCGGTCGCGACCGGGCATTCCGCGCGCCCGCATTGTACGCCGCGACCCCGCGCGTTGCGCGGCTACTTCTTCGCGTCAGCGGCTTCGGCAGCGACGAGCTGGCCGTACACGAGTCGTCCGATCGCAAGCAACTGCGCGCGATCGAGCGTGCCGGACAACGCATAGCCGCACTGGTCGTCGATCCAATAATAGACGCCGACGCCATCCTCGATCGCGTAATGGAACGCGGTTTCGCTCGTGCCCGGCGCCTGCTTGCGCGCCTGCAACGTCAGGCGGTTCTTCGCGGCGTTCTCGTACATGAACAGTGCCGTCGGCTGCTCGTTGCCCGCAACCAGGCGGCCGCCGACGAGTGCATAGCCGAAACTGTTGAGGTCGGGCGCATGCACGGCGAATCCGAGCCGCTTCGTGAGCCAGGTGACGAGACGCTTCTCTTCGGATGCCCAGATCTCGACCGGACGATTGGCGTCGGCGGCGTAGAGCGCATGTGTCAACGCGGCCTGGCGTGCAAACGTCGTTGGCGTGCCTGCACGTGCGAGGACGGCATCGCGTGCGTACCAGCCGCCGGTCAGGCCTAGCGCAAGCAGCGCCAACGAGGCCGCGACGGCTGCCAGCCAGCGGCGCGACCGCCCGACGCTCGACGACGGCCGCGCCGCGTCGATCAAGCGCTGCGGCAACGGTTCATGCAACGCGGCGTCCAACCCGCTGCGCAACCACGCGTTCTGGCGTTGAATGTCCATCGCACGGTTGGCAAGGGACGGGTCGCGCGCCATCGCCTGTTCCAGTGCCGCCCGGCGCTCCGGCGCGAGCTGGTTGTCGGCCCAGGCGTGCAGGTCGTCGTCGGTCGTCGGCAGCTTGCTCATTTGCTAGCGCACGATCTTCAACGTCGACGGCGAGTCGCCGGGCATCGCGTTCACGCTGCGACGCAGCTTCTCGCGTGCGCGCGACAACCGCGACATCACCGTCCCGACGGGAATCGACAGCACGGTGGCGATCTCCTCGTAGCGCATCTCCTCGACTGCAGCGAGCACCAGTACCTCACGCTGTTCCGGAGGCAGTCGCGACAACTCGCGCAATACTTCGATCAGCTCGACATGCGTCTGTTGCGTGGCGCGCACCGGCAGCTGCCACGCCGATCCCGTCTCGCCGTCGCCGTCGAGCGAAACGTTCTGCGCCTCCCGCACCGCCATCGCCCGCTGGTTGACGAAGATGTTGTGCATGATCGTGAACAGCCACGCGCGCAGATCGGTGCCAGCGGCCCACAGCCGCCGCTTTTCCCAGCCGCGCGCGAGCGTTTCCTGGACGAGATCGTCGGCACGCGTTGCATCGCCGGTCAGCACGCGCGCGTAGCGGCGTAACCGTGGTATGGCAGCGAGCAGATCGGGATGCGGAAGCGGCGGTTCGACGTTCATTCGGGAGGGCCGCATTGGCGCGGGCACGGAGCGGCCCGCGGCGCTGCGCCGCTGACCACCGCCGCCATGTTACGCCGGGTTGCTCCCGGCGCCCCCACCGCGAATCAGCGTCGCCCGGCGCCGCATGCGCGCCGGCGCTGCGTCACTCCTTCGCCGTGTGCCAGGCGTTGTTCGCGACGCCGTCGCCCGTCTTGTCGCCCGCCTTCTGGTCCTTGGTCCACGTGTACAGCGGCTTGCCTTTGTACGCCCACTGCTTGCTGCCATCGTCGCGCGTGACGACCGACCAATCGCCGCTCGCCTTCGCGCCGGACGTCGCCATCAGCGGTGGCCAGTTCGCCGCACACGGGCCATTGCACGCGCTCTTGCCGGCGGCATCCTTGTCGAACGTGTAGAGCGTCATACCGGCGGCGTTGGTGAGCGTGCCGTCGCTCGCTCGCTTGGCGGGCATGTCCGACATGTCGGTGCCGCCCATCGTCGTGCAGCCGGCGAGCGCGAATGCGGCGATCAGCGACAGCTGACGAACGGAAGAATGAATGTGGTTGATCACGACGTGCTCCTGGGTTGGGTTGGACGAAAGCAGCACCGCGGTCAACAGGGTGCGCTCGGCGGTTATTCCGCCGTTCAAACCAGGAACAGCGTAGCCAGCCCGAGGAAGATGAAAAACCCGCCGGAGTCGGTGAGCGCGGTGATCATCACCGATGAGCCGACGGCGGGATCGCGACCGAGCTTCAGCATCGTCATCGGAATCAGCACGCCCGCAAACGCTGCGAGCAACAAGTTGAGCGTCATCGCGACGATCATCACGAGGCCGAGCGAAATCTGCCGATAAAGCAGCATCGCGACGACGCCCATCACCCCGCCCCACACGAGACCGTTCAGCAGCGCGACCGTCAGCTCCTTGCGGATCAACTGCTGCGACTGCTCGCGCGTGACCTGACCGAGCGCCGCGGCGCGAACGATCATCGTCGTTGTCTGGTTCCCGGAATTGCCGCCGATACCGGCGACGATCGGCATCAGTGCAGCCAATGCAACCAGGCGCTGGATCGAGCCCTCGAACACGCCGATGACGCGCGACGCGACGAATGCGGTGACCAGATTGATCGCGAGCCACGTCCAGCGGTTCTGGAACGACTTCCACACCGACGCGAAGACATCCTCTTCCTCGCGCAAGCCAGCCTGCGCGAGCACGTCCTCTTCGCCGCGCTGCCGGACGAAGTCGAGCACCTCGTCGACGGTGACGCGGCCGACCAGGCGTCCGTTCGTATCGACGACGGGGGCCGACACGAGATCGTAGCGTTCGAATGCGCTCGCCGCCGTTTCGACGTTCTCGTGCTGCAGCAGCTTGACGATCGGCGGCTGCATCACGTCGGCAACGCGCGCTTCCGGCTCGCTGACGATCAGCTTGTTGAGCGGCAACACGCCGAGCAGCGTTTCATTGCGATCGACGACGAACACCTGGTCGGTCTGCGACGGCAATTCGTCGAAACGACGCAGATACCGGAGGACGACTTCGAGCGTCACATCGGAACGCACCTGAACGTCGTCGAAATCCATCCACGCGCCGACCATGTCCTCCTCGAACGACATCGCCGCGCGCAGCTGCTCGCGCTCCTCGATCGGGAGGCTCTGCAACACATCGTCCATCACCTCCTGCGGCAGATCGTCGGCAATGGCCGCGATCTCATCGGCTGGCAGCGCC
>JAICVH010000758.1 GCA_025935435.1 Burkholderiales bacterium | reverse complement strand
GTTCGCCGACGCGCTCGACAAACTGCGTGCGAAGCTCGACATCGGCGGCGGCGCGGCGACGGTGGTGGCGAGTGCCACGACCGTGCGCGCGAGCGTGCCGGACGTGCTGCGCCTCGCTGCCGAAGCGCTGCGCGAACCGCTGTTCGTGGCGTCGGAGTTCGAGCAGCTGAAACGCGAGCGGCTGACCGCGCTGGAGCAAAGCCGCACCGATCCGACGGCGATCGCACGGCGCGCGTCCGCGCGCGCAGGCAATCCGTATCCGCCGGAGGATGTCCGTTACACGCCGACGATCGACGAAGACATCGCGCGCGTGAAGTCGCTGGACGTCGCGGCGGTGAAGGCCTTTCACGCGAAGTTCTACGGGGCATCGCACGCCGAGCTCGCGATTGTCGGCGACTTCGATGCGACGGCCGTGCGCCCGCTCCTCGGCGAGCTGTTTGGCAACTTCGCGAGTCCAACACCGTACGCGCGCGTGCCGCAGCCGTTCTATCCTACGAAGATGGAACCGCAGACGTTCGAAACGCCGGACAAGGCGAATGCGGCGATGTTTGGTCGCTTGTCGATGCCGCTCAACGATGAAGCGCCGGATTACGCCGCGCTGATGGTCGCGAACCGGATGCTCGGCGGCGACACCGATTCGCGGATCTTCAAGCGCGTGCGCGTGCAGGACGGACTGTCATACGGCGTCGGTTCCGCATTCCAGGCGGCATCCATCGACGCGAACAGCACGTTCATCGTCTATGCGATCTTCGCGCCGCAAAATCTTCCGAAGGTGCGCGCCGCCACGGCCGACGAAATTGCCAAGGCGCGCGATGGCGGCTTCACCGAGCAGGAAGTCGCCGCGGCGAAGAAGGCGTTGCTGGAAGAGCGGCGCATCGCCCGTGCCCAGGACGACGCGCTTGCGGGCGCACTGGTGTCGCAGGAGTTCCTGGGCCGCACCTGGGCGCAATCGGCGAAAGTCGACGCGGCCATCGCCGCCGTCACCGTGCAATCGGCGAACGCTGCCCTCCGCAAGTACGTCGACCCGACCGGAATCGGCTACGCGTATGCCGGCGATTTCGCCAAGAAATAGCGTTTGAGGGGATTCACCGCTCGCCGTCGCCGACGAGCGCCATCAGGTCGCTGAAGATTCCCGGCGTTCCGGCCACACACACGGTCTTCGCGGTGATCGGCGACGGCATGAATGGCGCGGCGCGGCCGCCGGCCTCCTCGACGATGAGGAGCGCACCCGTCGCGTCCCACACCGACAGCTCGAGCTCGATGAATCCGTCGAGGCGCCCGGCTGCGACATGCGCAAGCTGCAGCGCCCCCGAGCCGAAATTGCGCATCGACATTGCGAGCTCCATCATCCGGCGGCGAATCGCCAGATGACGCTCGCTCGGTGCACGGTCGTGGTGACCGAGCGCCACGAAGGCACCCGGCAGTTCGGAAGTGCTTGCCACCTGCAGGCGAGACGAGCCGCCGGCATGGTCGCACCAGGCGCCGTCGCCAAGCTGCGCGCGATACAACTCGTCGTGCACGGGGTCGAACACGATACCGATGCGTGCACG
>JAICVH010000589.1 GCA_025935435.1 Burkholderiales bacterium | reverse complement strand
GACGTGGATGATCGCCGAATCGATTCGCCGCATCGGCGCAAGCACCGCATCGCTGATTGGCTCGCTCGGACCGCTGTTCACGATCGGCTTCGGCGCGCTGCTGCTCGGCGAGCCCGTGAACCTGATGCAATTGGGCGGCGTCGCACTGGTGCTGACGGGCGTGATTCTCGTTTCGCGTCGCGCCGGTCGCGCTGCGGCGCGGCCCGCCGGATGAGGCATGCGGCGCTCAGATCCCGGAAACGATTGCATCAGCATGCGATCCAACCGCTTACCGCCTCGTAATTCCTGTGAGACCACCCCATGCCCCCCGATACGATCGAACGCTCGCCCCTGACACTGAAGGATCCGACGCTGCTGCGCCAGCGCTGCTACGTCGACGGTCAATGGATCGATGCAGACGATCGCGGCTCGATCCCGGTCGTGGATCCGGCGCTGAACCTGCCGATCGGCACGGCGCCGGTTTTTCACGCCGGCGAGACACGCAGAGCCATCGACGCGGCCAACCGCGCACTGCCTGCGTGGCGCGCCAAGACGGCGAAGGAGCGTTCGGCGATCCTGCGTGCGTGGCACGACCTGATGCTCGCCAACGTCGACGATCTCGCGCAGATCCTCACCGCCGAACAGGGCAAACCGCTCGCCGAAGCGAGGGGCGAGGTAACGATCGGTGCGGCGTACGTCGAATGGTTCGCCGAAGAAGCCAAGCGCGTCTATGGCGACGTCATCCCGACCATCGGCAATGACCGCCGGCTCGTCGTCATCAAGGAACCGGTGGGTGTATGCGCAGCGATCACGCCATGGAATTTTCCGTGCTCGATGATCACGCGCAAGGTGTCACCGGCACTCGCGGCCGGCTGCACCGTCGTCATCAAGCCCGCTGAGGCGACGCCATTTTCGGCGTTCGCACTCGCCGAGCTTGCGCACCGGGCAGGATTTCCGCCGGGGGTACTGAACGTCATCACCGGCGATGCACGATCGATCGGCGGCGAGATGTGCAGCAACGCGACGGTGCGGAAACTTTCATTCACTGGATCGACCGAAGTCGGCCGGTTGCTGATGAAGCAGGTGGCGCCGACGATCAAGAAAATCTCGCTCGAACTCGGCGGCAACGCGCCGTTCATCGTGTTCGACGACGCGGACCTCGACGCGGCCGCCGAGGGTGCGATCATCTCGAAATACCGTAATTCCGGGCAGACCTGCGTCTGTGCGAATCGTCTTTTCGTGCACGAGAACGTGTACGACGCATTCGCCGCAAAACTCGGTGAAAAAGTGCGTGCGCTCAAGGTCGGACGCGGCACGGAAAGCGGCGTCACGCAAGGACCGCTGATCAACGCGGACGCGGTCGCGAAAGTCGAAGAGCATCTGGCCGACGCGACGTCGCACGGCGCGCGCATTCTTACCGGCGGCAAGCGCCATCCACTCGGCGGCACGTTCTTCGAACCCACGGTGCTGACCGGCGTCACGCCGCAGATGCAGATCTTTCGCGAGGAAACGTTCGGCCCCGTCGCACCGCTCATCTCATTCAAGGACGATGCGGAAGTGATCGAACTCGCGAATCGAACCGAGTTCGGCCTGGCGTCGTACTTCTACAGTCGCGACATCGGGCGTATCTGGCGGGTCGCCGAGGCGCTCGAATACGGGATGGTGGGCGTCAACACCGGCCTCATCACCACGGAAGTGGCGCCGTTCGGGGGGATGAAGCAGTCGGGGCTTGGCCGCGAAGGATCGAAGTACGGTGTCGAGGAGTTCGTCGAGGTCAAGTACGTCTGCTTCGGCGGCATCGACAGGTAACTTCACCAGCCCGTCGGAAGCTTCCTCAGGATCGTGATCGTGCGCTCCTCGATCGCCAGGTAACCGCCGGCAACGAGGTCCTTCAGCAACTTACCGATCATGTCGCGCGACGCACCGACGCGATCGGCGATGTCCTGCTGAGTAAGCCGCTCGGGCACGACCCAGCGACCGTCGACTTCGTGAGCAAGCGCATTCAGCAGGCGCACGAGTCGTCCGTAGACGTCGGAGAGTGCGAGGCTCTTGAGATTGCTCGTCGTGACGCGCACGCGATGGATCAGGCGCTCGATCAGATGCATCGCGAAATCCGGATGCGCGAGCACGAAATCGCGAAACTGCGTGCGACTGACGACTGCGCAGGTCGTCGGCTCGACGGTCATGACCGATGCCGAGCGCGGTTCGCCATCCAGGGACATTTCGCCGACGTATTCGCCGGCGCCATGAAAGTCGATGACGAATTCACGGCCGGCGTCGTTGCTGGAATAAACTTTCACGCGTCCCGAAAGCAGCACGTACAGCGCGTCGCCGACGTCGCCCTCATTGATCAGCACCGTGTTACGCGGGAACGTT
>JAICVH010000165.1 GCA_025935435.1 Burkholderiales bacterium | reverse complement strand
GGGCAATTCCAGTTTGGCGAGCGGAATCGCCGAGTGATACGAGAGGCCCCCGAGCATGATGTTGCGAAAGCGCTCGAACTTCTCGACGAGCACGTCGCGCCAGAAACCGGTGAACGCGTCGTTCGATTCGATGACCGTTGCCATCCGTGTGCTCCGATCGTTTACAGCAGCCGGTTGAACCACACCAGCGACAGCCCTGCGGCAAGCGTCGCGAAGATCGCGGCGACGGCCACGACGAGCGCGGTGATTTCCGTCTGCTGCTTCTTCAACACCATCTTCGCATTCATCCCTTCGTAAATCTTCTTCAGGTCGGTTGCGTTGCCCGCATAGAAATAGTCGGCGCGCGTGATGTTGGCGATCTGCTTCAGCGCTTCCTCGTCGAGCCGCACGCGCATCGACCAGCCTTCGGCACCGATGATTTCGCCGGCGACGGTTCCAATGCCCACCGTGTAGACGCGGACGCCGCGATCCGCCGCCATTTTCGCCGCTTCAACGGGATCGGGGCCCGTCGTCGTCTGTCCATCGGTCAGCAGGATGATTGCCGCCGATTGATACGAGCCCGGTGCAACCGGCTTGTCGGCGTCCTTGTCCTTGCTGGAATCCTTGGCGTCCTTGCCCGCATCCTTCGCGTCCTTGTCCGCGCCCTTGCCGCGCGCGAGCGGGCGCCCGCGCCCGGTGTCGCTCGCATTGATGCGCGGATTGCTGCGGCCGAGATCGAACTCGACTTCGGGAAAGATCGTCTTCAGCGACACCAGGATGCCGCTGCCGACGGCCGTTCCACGCTGCAACGTGAAGCGATCGATCGCGGCGAGCAGGTCCTCGCGATTCTCGGTCGGCGGCTGAACGACGGCGGCGGTACCGGCGAACGACACGATGCCAATGCGCACGTTGTGCGGCTGGTCATTGATGAACGCGCGCGCGGCCTCCTGCGCCGCGGTCAGCCGGTTCGGCTGCACGTCGACGGCGCGCATGCTGCCGGACACGTCCATCGCCAGAATGATCGTTTCGTGCTGCGACGGCAGCGTGACGACGGCCGCAGGACGCGCAATCGCGACGATCATCAGCGTCAGCGCGATCAGGAACAGGAGCGGCGGAACATGGCGCCGGAACCGATTGCCGACGCTGAGCGCATCGCGGACCATCGCAAGGCTCGCGTACCGGACGGCAAGCCGCTTCTTGCGTCGCAGCAGCCACAGGTAGGTGCCGACGGCGACGGGGACCGTCACCAGCAGCCACAGCAGTTCAGGCCACAGGAACGTCATCGGGCAGGTCGGTCACGCGGCGCAGCAGCTCAAGCCACAGGAACGTCATCGGGCAGGTCGGGCACGCGGGGCAGCACCGCGCCGGCGCTCAACCGGCTGCGCCGCTTGCGCAGATCGGCAAAGCGGAGAATCGCGTCCGCGAGGTCGTCCTCAGTGGAAATTTCGAGTGCATCGACGCCGGCGCGTCGAAACGCGGACCGCAACCGGTGTTCGCGCGTCTCGGCCGCCTTGGCGAAGCGCTTGCGAAAGCCGCGATCGTGCGTGTCGATGAACAGCTGCTCGCCGGTCTCGGCATCCTGCATCGTCAGCAGGCCGAGATCGGGCAGTTCATTTTCGAGCGGGTCGTAAAGCCGCACGGCGAGCACTTCGTGGCGCTGCGACAACTGGGCGAGCGCATCGTCCCACGGCGCCGCGCTGATGAAGTCCGACACGATGAACACGATCGAGCGGCGCGGTATCGCCGGAAACGCGCCGCGCAGGAACGTGTTCAGGTTCGTCGGCGCCGATTGCGCCTCGCGCGGCCGCTGCAGCATCCGGTGCAGGATCTGCAGCACGTGCCGCCGACCCGTGCCGGCGGGAATCACCGTGTCCATCGTCTCGCCATAGAACGCCGCGCCGACGCGATTGCCGTGTCGCGTCAGGATGCGCGCGAGAACGGTGACGAAGTCGATCGAGACGCTGCGCTTGCGGATGTCACCCGAGCCGAAGTCCACCGACGGGCTTACATCGAGCAGGAACCACGCAGTGACGTCGCGATCCTCGTTGTATTCGCGGACGTACGGTGTCTGCAGCCGCGCGGTGACGTTCCAGTCGATGTGCCGGACGTCATCGTGATACTGGTATTCGCGCAGGTCGGCGAGATCGAGGCCGAAGCCGCGAAACAGCGTTCGATAATCGCCGTGAAGCAGGCCGTCGAGGCGCCGCAGCACCGTCCACTCGAGCCGTCGCAGCACGCTCTCGGCGTTGCGCGCCGGCAGTGCAACGACGTTGGCCGAGCCCGCAGCGCCTGCGGCTTGGCCACTGCCCGGTCCCGCGACACCGCGCCGCGACTCCCGGGCCGGCGCGTCGACGCGCGTGCCGTCGCGCCTCGACTCAGGCTTGTGACGCGAACCGAACATGCGTTTCCAGCGGCTTCTCCGGCGGTGGTATGCGCTGCATGATGCGGAACACCAGCTGATCGGGTGTCAGCCCGTCGGCCAGCGCTTCGTACGACAACACGAGCCGGTGTCGAAGCACGTCGGGCGCGAGATCGCTGACGTCGTCAGGCAGCACGTAATCTCGGCCGCGCAGGAACGCGAGCGCGCGGGCGCCCTCGATCAAATGGATCGACGCGCGCGGGCTGGCGCCGAACGTGACGTATTTCGCGAAATCGACGACGCCGTAGCGGTCGGGCTGCCGCGTTGCGGCCGCCAGGCGCACCGCATACTGAATGAGCGACGGATCCACGTAGCAGGTGCGGCACTGTCGCTGCAGCGCGGCCAGTTGATCGGTTGACGCGACGGTGGCGACGTCGACGGGAGCGCCGGTCACCCGCTCGACGATGACGAATTCCTCGTCTTCGTTCGGGTAGCCGACCAGCACCTTCATCATGAAGCGATCGACCTGCGCCTCGGGCAGCGGGTACGTGCCTTCGGTCTCGATCGGATTCTGCGTCGCCATCACGAGAAACGGCGTCGGCACGAAGTGCGTCTGACCGGCGATCGTCACCTGGTATTCCTGCATCACTTCGAGCAGCGCGCTCTGCACTTTCGCCGGCGCGCGGTTGATTTCGTCGGCCAGCAGCAGGTTCGTGAACACGGGGCCGAGCGACGTCGCGAACTCGCCGGTCTTCTGGTTGTAGATCCGCGTACCGACGAGATCGGCCGGAACGAGATCCGGCGTGAACTGAATGCGCCGGAACGAGCCGCGGATCACCTTGGCGAGCGTCTTGACCGTGAGTGTCTTTGCGAGCCCTGGCACACCTTCGACGAGCAAGTGACCTTGCGCGAGGATGGCGACCAGCACGCGTTCGAGAAAGTGGTCCTGCCCGACGACCACCTTCTTGACTTCATAGAGGATGCGCTGCATTTGCGACGCAATGTCGCCGCCACCGTTGTCCCGGTTGTCCATACGTTCCTTGACGACTACGCGGTTAGAAGGGAGATATGCCGACGGCCGCCGCGGCGTTCTCGATCGGTACCGCGAAACCGATGCCGATGAACACGCGCTGGTTGTTCGGGTTGAGGATGCCGGTCACGATACCGACGACTTCCCCATCCATCGTGACGAGCGGGCCGCCTGAGCTTCCCGGATTGGCGGCCGCGTCGAACTGAATCAGATTGGTGAGCAGGCGCTTACCCTCCGGTGAACGGTACTCACGACGCAATCCCGATACGACGCCGGAGGTCACCGACGGTCCGATGCCGAACGGAAAACCGACGGTGACGACCTCGTCGCCGAGCGCGAGGTCGCGCGTCGAACGAAGTGTAGCGGCCGGCAGGTCGTCCGGAATCGTCTTGGCCTGCAGCACGGCGAGATCATTCTCCGGCTGCGTCGCGATGATCGTCGCTTCCGATTCGGTGCCGTCGGCGAACACGACGCCGACGCGCTTTGCGGTCGACACGACGTGCAGGTTGGTGAGAATGATGCCCTTGTCGACGATGACGACACCGGTGCCGACGCCGCTCTCGGTGTCCTCGGATTCGCCGTCGGCGCGCTCGAATTCGCGCACCCGCACGACCGAACCGCGAATCGCTTCGTAGGCCCGCGCCGCCTGCGAAGGCAGCGTCTTGGTTTCGATCGTGTGCATCACCGCGCCGTCGATGTCCTCCTGCGTCAGCGTGCGCGCGGCCGGGTGCAGCTGGTTGTTGCCGTAGACGATCCCGAGCGCGATCAAGGCGCCGGCGACGAGCATCAGCCAGCGTTCGCGCCGCGCGAGGGCAAGGCGGATGCGCATGCGCCGATTCGGCGGAGCGACGGGCGTTGGCGGTGTGACTCCGGGCGCCGATCCCGCGTGGCCAGCCGGCGTTCCCGCAATCGCGGCGGCGGCAGTGGATGGCGCGGCGGCTTTTGCGGCCGTCCGCGGACGATTGGAACTGCTGTAGAGCGAAGCGCGCCGCATGAAGCGATCTACCGGAGGTTCTCTGCTGACAAGTTTGCCTGCCGAGGATTCAATTCGCAGCCGACATTCGTGCCGGCCTACCGTTTACAAGCAATGCGCGCTCAATGCGCCGGTTGTGCGTGTCGTTTCCGCGGACGCCGACGGCCTTCCCGCCACGAAAAACACGCGAGCACGGTAGCGAGCGAGAACGCAATCGCGAGCGGCGACACCAGGAACGTCGCAAGCCCGTTCCACTGGCCGCCCGGGTCGAGCGTTGCAAGGCACGCGTAAACGCTCGCGGCCGACGCGACGGCCGCAGCGAGCGATGCGCGTGAGACGTCACGGAACAGCACCTCGGCTGCGATACCGATCACCACCGGCAAAACGATCAGGACGGCAAGCGGCTGCATCGTGCGGCGAGCCTCCCACGACTCGAAACGCCATACTACTCCGCGGCGGCGCGGTGGGCACCGGCCGCGCGTCGCTTACGCCTCGAGCTTCTTGTCGAGCGTGATCTTCGCATTCAACAGTTTGGAGACCGGGCAACCGGCCTTCGCGTTCTCGGCTGCCTTCTCGAACGCCTGCTGGTCGGCGCCGGGAATTCGCGCCGTCGTCTGCAGATCCACGGCGGTGATCGAGAAGCCCCCGCCCGTCTTTTCGAGCGTGACGGTGGCGGTCGTGTGGATGCTTTGCGCGACCAGGCCCGCCTCGCCGAGCTGCGCCGATAGCGCCATTGAAAAGCAGCCGGCGTGGGCAGCCGCGATCAGCTCTTCCGGATTGGTGCCCGCGTCGTTTTCGAAGCGGGTGCTGAACGAGTACTGCGTGTTGGTCAGCACGCCGCTGTCGGTCGAGATCGTGCCCTTGCCCGACTTCAGATCGCCGTTCCACATCGCCGAAGCGCTACGTTTCATGAGGTCCTCGATTCGTCGTGAGTCGAAGCGGAAGCGCCTTTGCGCCCGACGAGATAACGGACACCGTCCGGCCCGACCGCTTCCGCGTGGCGGTGGCCGGCCGGCAGCACGAAGATGTCGCCTTCGCGGTACGTGTATTCGACGCCGTCGAGCGTGAGGCGAATCTCGCCTTCGAGCACCAATGCCCGGACGTCGAACGGATGCGCATGTTCGCCAACCACGGTTCCCGGTGCTAGCACACGGCGATCGACTTCGAAGCCCTCGCGGCGCAGCGCATCCTGGAAGCAATCGTGATTCATCGCTCCTCCCGTGATCAATGGTAGCACCGCGCTTGGATCACCGCGCGCACACGGCCGTGCGCGCCGGGCGCCATGGTGGCCGCGTGCTACGCTGCCGCTCGGCGCGGCTGTTCTGCATGCACCAGGCTGTGCAGATGCCCGAACGGCACAGGAATAACGATGCACGCGTCGATGTTGGCGCTAGCCCGCAGGGCCGTGCGCCGGCCCATCACTGACCAAGGAGAACCGATTCATGACCCGATTGATCCACGGCGTCGCTGTTTCCCGACTGACCACCGGTGTAGCTGCGTCGTTCGCGCTGGCGCTCGCAGGCTGTACCGGCATCGGACAAACGTCGTCGTCCGACATGCAGCAGCGCTCGGCGTCCGGCATGACGTTCTTCATCACCAGCGTCGGCTCAGGCAAGGGCGCCGACTTCGGCGGCCTCGCCGGCGCCGATCAGCATTGCCAGAAGCTGGCGGCGGCCGCAGGTGCCGGCGGCCATACGTGG
>JAICVH010000735.1 GCA_025935435.1 Burkholderiales bacterium | reverse complement strand
TGCGCCTCTCCAATGACCGCGATGGGCAACACGGCGGCACAATCGTCTAGCAGTTCGCGCAGCCGATGCCGCGCCGGTGCTTCGTCGTCGACGATCAGGACGCGCAGCGGTGATTCAGCCATGGTTCGATCCTCGTAGCGGGCGTTCCGGGCAGCGGCCGTTGTCCTCTAGGCTGTCGCCGCTTTTGCGTCCCGCGATCGTGTTGTGAATCGTGTCGCGATGCATTCGATGAGCCATTGCCCGCCGTCGCGGGTTTCTGCGTGCGGTACGGCATGCGAATGTGGACTTCATACGTGTCGCGCGTGATGCGCGATTCAAGACTTGCTTCGGCGTCGAAATGCAGCGCGAGCCGCTCGCGGATGTTGTCGATCGCCATCCGGTTCCCAACCTGGTGACGCGCGCCGTTCGCGAGGTACGGATTCTTCAGGATCGCGTGAACCTCGTCGCGAGACAGGAAGATGTTGATCGACAACACGCCCTGCTCGGTCAGCGGCTCGATGCCGTGATAGACGGCGTTCTCGAGCAGTGGCTGCAACACCAGCGGCGGCACGAGCGCATCGCCGGGCATGCTCTTGACGTTCCAGTCGATCACCAGACGCTCGCCAAGACGCAGCTGTTCGAGCTCCAGATATTGCCGACACAATTCCACTTCGTCGGCGAGCGGCGTCAGTTCGCGGTTGTCACGCATCAGGACGCGGAAAAGATCAGCGAGGTCCTCGAGCGCAGCCTCCGCGCGGCGCGGCTCGGTACGCACGAGCGACAGGACAGCGGTCAAACTGTTGAACAGGAAATGCGGTCGGATCCGTGCCTGCAACGCCTGCAGCCGCGCTTCGGTGATCGCCGGCGAAAGCGCACGCGCGCGCAAACGGAAATAGGCGATCAGCAGAAACTGCGCGATCAGCGCAAACGTGAGATGGCGAACGAGCGATACCGGCGCCTCACCGGCAATGTGTGGCGTGACTGTCTGCAGCCCGAACGCAATGGCACAGGTGACCGCCGTGATCACGATGACGCCGATGCGAAACTCGGCGCGCGCAAGCCACGGCTGCACGAGCCAGAGCACGGCGAGCTCGGCGAAGAGATGCGGCTCGACGAAGCCCGTCAACGTCGCCCACTCCGAAGCGACCATGGCAATGCGGGGCTCGCGTGCAAACGCCACGATCAGCGTTGCCCCGTTTACCGCGAGCAGCACGCGCAGGATGGACCCGAGATTGCGAAGGTCCGGTAACGTGGCCGCTGTGGAGGCTTGCTTTATACTTTGAGGCATAGCGGACGATATATGCAATCATCATGCCGACGCCCGCGGTTCGGACATGGCGATTGCGGCGTGGATCGGTCGTTTTCGGACCGCCGCTCAGATAGCAGCGGCGCCTTGGCAGCCACGGCCGCCGTTCACGTATAACGAGCACGCCGCAGCGGTGGCTGACGACCGATCCCGGCAACCCCGATGATGCCCGCCCCCGATCCGTCGCCCCAACCCGACAGCACCACGCCGCCAAACGCCGCCACGTCGGTGCCGCCCCGCGGCACCTGGTCCGGCCGGTTCGGCGAGCCCATGTCGGAGCGCATGCAGCGCTTCACCGCGTCGGTGGACTTCGATCGTCGCCTGGCGACCGTCGATATCGCCGCATCCCGCGCGCACGCGCGGATGCTCGCGTCGT
>JAICVH010000612.1 GCA_025935435.1 Burkholderiales bacterium | reverse complement strand
CGCGCACGCACGAGCAGCGGACAGAGCAACAACGTGTGCGCGGTAAGGCCGCGCGGCAGCGGTATGCGCGATTGTGCGGGGCTGTCCGGATCACGTTCGATGGTTTCCGGCTTGCCGGACGCGCACACACGGGTGACCGCATCGGCGACGAGTTCGTCGCCAATTTCGAGCATCGAGGCGTTGAGCAGCGGGAATTCGGCCTCGTTGGTACCCCAGGTCATCTCGTGGCGTGCGGGATGCCCGTCACCTGGCGCGAGCGAGACGAGACAGACGTCAGCAAAGCGCGGCACGATCAGCCGGCCGAGCTCGCGCAAGGTCGCCTCGAGATCGAGCGAGCTCGCGAGCGACCCACTCGCTTCGGCGAGGATCGCCAGCCGACGCGACGCGCGCTCGGCCGCTTCGCGCGCAGCCTTTTCCTCCGCGAAGGAAATCCGTTCCTGCGCCTGGCGCTTTGCCTGCTCCGCAAGCAGGAACAAGTCGACGAACACCCGCACCTTCGCGCGCAGGATCTCCGGCACGACGGGAGACGCAATGTAGTCGACGGCGCCAAGCGAATAAGCCTGCGTCATCCGCAATTCGTCGCCGTAGTCCGCCGTCACGAGAATGATCGGCGTATGCGCGGACTTCTTGCGCGCTCGGATCAGTGACGCGGTCTCGAGTCCATCGAGGCCGGGCATGTTGACGTCGAGCAGGATAAGCGCGAAGTCGCGCTCGAGGACCTGTCGCAGTGCCTCGTCACCCGACGATGCCGTATACAGATTCTGGTCGAGCTCCTCGAGCAGCGTCCTGTAGACGAGCAGCTTGTCGGGCCGATCGTCGACGATGAGGATGTTCGCGCGGTCTGCCATACCGGGTCAGCGATGCGGGCGGCGAAGGTGCAAGATCACGGGACTCGTCGATCGGTCAGCGCGACAGCCATCCACGCAGACAGCCCAGCATCAGCTCGGTATCGACGGGCTTCGAAAGATAGTCCCACGCCCCCGCCTCCATGCATTTCTCGCGGTCGCCCTTCATCGCCTTGGCCGTCACGGCAATGATCGGCGTGTCGCGACATGCCGGAATCTGGCGGATCTCGCGGATCGTGTCGATGCCGTCCATCTCCGGCATCATGATGTCCATCAGGATCGCCTCGACGTTCGGTTGCGCGTGCAACGCCGTCACCGCGTCGCGTCCGTTGTCGTGCGAAACGATGACCATGCCGCGATCCTCGAGCAGCGACGTGAGCGCAAAGATGTTCCGCATGTCGTCGTCGACGATCATCACCTTCTTTCCGTGCAATACCTCGTTCGTGTCCTGCAGCGATTTGAGCGTGGCGCGATGTTCCTCGGGCATCGAGGCGAGCGGTCGATGCATGCAGAAGCTCGCCTGTTCGAGCAGACGCTCGGGCGAGCGCACTTCGCGCACGCCGGGCCGCTTGGCAAAGCCACCCCAGTGATCGAACTCGTTCACGTCCTTGCCGGCGCCGTAGAGGATGACCGGTGGTGCATCGGGCGGCGCCGTGCCGTTGCCTTCGTGCGCGAGCAATGCGTCGGGCGGCGGTTGCAGCGCGCCGTCGAACACGATGCAGTCGTATGAACGGTTCGCAAGCACCTCGGCCGCCTGCTCGTAGTTCGCAACGGTGGTGACGTCGACGTCGGCTGCTGAAAGCGTTCGCCTGAAGAAGTCGCACTTCTCCGGGTTGTCCGAAACGGCGAGCACGTAGCGTTGTGAACGGCCGAGATAAGCGAGCAGTCGATCGAGCAGCGCGTCGACGACTTCCTTGCTTTGCATCGGCTTGGCGACGAACTGGAACGCCCCGGCCTTCAACGCGCGCTCCCGTGATTCGTCGGTAGAAATCACTGAAACCGGGACATGCCGCGTCTGGTCGTCGTTCTTCAGGCGATCGAGCACACGCCAACCATCGATGTCCGGCAGGAAAATGTCGAGCGTGACAGCCGCGAGCATGTATTCGTTCGCAAGCGCGAGCGCCGAAACGCCAGACGACGTGACGATGCCCTTGAAGCCCTTTTCGCGCGCTGCATCGAGCAAAAGCTCCGCGAAACCGGGCTCGTTCTCGACGATCAGCAACACCAGATCGCCCGACGCGATGGCGTGCCGATCATCCGCGACCGCACGCTCGTCCTCGACCTCGGCGGGCGGTTCGCTCGGCGGAGCGGGCGTCCGCTTGCCGGTATCGACGATCGGCACCGG
>JAICVH010000296.1 GCA_025935435.1 Burkholderiales bacterium | reverse complement strand
GCGGCGGCCCGGCGCCCGGCGCGGGCGACGCTCGAAGCGAACGCCACGCCCGCCGGCGCGTCCCTGGCGGTCGACGTGCGTGCCGTCGTCGATGACCGGACGCTTCGCGACGACGCACGTTTGTTCGTCGCGTACGTCGACAGCGGCCTCCATTCGGACGTTCGCGCAGGCGAGAACCGCGGCGTCCGCCTGTCGCACGATCACGTCGTGCGAAGCCTTCATACGTCGGGACCTGCTGACACGCAGGGCGTGATCCTCATGCACATGGACATGCGGCGGCCCGTGGAGGCCGGCACGTCGCCCACCATCGTTGCGTTCGTGCAACGCACATCGACCGGCGAGGTGCTGCAGACGTTGCCGCTGCGGCTCGACCGCTGCCCGCCCGGCTGAATCGCTCGAACGGCCAACCGGCGACCGGTCGCTGACCACGCCGTTAAACCCCGCCATCCTTGAGGCGCAGAGGCGTTTGCGCCTACCATCGCCAGGCGACAAAAAAGGCGATCCCCGCGAACAACGCGTGCGAATACTCGTAGCGGAAGACGATGCGCTGCTCGGCGACGCGATCGCCGAGCACCTGCGGCATGGCGGTCACGCCGTCGACTGGGTGCGCGACGGCGCGGCTGCGGATGCCGCACTGCGGTCGCAATCGTTCAAGCTGGTCGTGCTGGACCTCGGGTTGCCGCGCGTATGCGGCCGTGACGTGCTGTCGCGACTGCGCGGACGCGCGTCGTCGACGCCGGTGCTGATCATCACCGCCGCAGACGCGATCGCCGACCGCGTCGCAGGGTTGGACGCAGGCGCGGACGACTACCTGGTGAAGCCGTTCGAACTCGCGGAACTCGAGGCGCGCGTGCGTGCGCTCATCCGCCGCAGTCACGGTCACGACCGCAACGTGCTCGTGCATGGTCCCCTGGCGTTCGACAGCGCCGCGCGCGCGGCGACCGTCGATGGTGCGGCACTCGATCTGTCGGCGCGCGAACTCGCGATGCTCGAGCTCCTGCTGCTCCGGTCGGGGCGCGTCATCAGCAAGGAGCAGTTCGTCGAGCACCTGTGCGGTTTCGACGAGGATGTCACGGCGAACGCCATCGAGGTATATGTGCACCGGTTGCGCCGCAAGCTCGATCCCGTCGGCATCCATGTTCAGACGGTGCGCGGGCTCGGCTACTTCGTCGCGAAGGCGGCGGCGTGATCGCACCGCATCGACCCAAAGTCGGTGCGACGCGCATGCACTTCGGCGTGCGCTGATACGAGCCTGCCGCGATGTTCACGCTGTTCAAGTATCTCGTCTGGCTTGTCGTCTCGTTGATGTTCCTGATGCTCGCGACGATCAGCATCAGCGAGTTCCTGGTCGAGAGCGCGATCGATGCACCGTACGACGAAAAGCTGACGGATTACGCGCAGATGCTCGCGAACGACGTACGCGTTGACGACGCCGGCGTCAGGCTGCGCCCCGGAGCCGTCAATCTGCTGCGTTCCGATCGCAACGACCGCATCTTCTACGCAATCCGCGACCACGATGGCAACGTCGTCGCGGGCGAACCGGCGCTCGCCTACGTCGTCGGGCCGTTGCGCACCGGCGTGCCGACGCTGCAGAACGGCCAGGTCGGCGAGGAGCCCGTGCGCATTGCGGCGCTGCAAATCGTCGATCCGCACAATCCGGCGCAATCACTGACCGTTCAGGTCGCCGAGACGCTGAACAAGCGTAAGGCGCTGACCGAAGCAATGCGCACGCAGGCGGTCGCGTTACCGCAGGTGCTCGTGCTGGTCGTCGCCATTCTGCTGATCGTGTACGGGTACACGTTCGTGCTGCGTCCGATGCAGCGCTTGCGCACGCTGATCGACCGTCGCGGCTCGAACGATCTGTCGCCGCTCGATCCCGAGACCGCACCGCAGGATCTGCGTCCGCTGATCCTTTCCATCAACGGGCTGATGGAGCGGCTCGCCGTCAGCATCGCCGCGCAGCGGCGCTTCATCGCCGATGCTGCGCACCAGCTGCGCACGCCGCTCGCCGGAATCAAGTCGCAGACCGAGCGCGCGCTGATCGAACGCGATCCGACCGCCGCGCGTCAGGCCTTGACGCGACTTGCGGCCGGCACCGAGCACGCCACCGAACTCGCCAATCGCTTGCTGACGCTGGCGCGCGCCGGCACGCCGCTGACTGCGCCGCCCGTCGACGTGGATCTGATGGGTGTTGTCAGCGATACGATCGCCGAGCATTTGCCGAACGCGCTCGAGCGTCATCACGATCTTGGATTCGAAGGGCCGCCGGTGGCATCGCCGTGCATCGTGCGCGGTGATGCGTTGCTGCTGCGTGAGCTGCTGTCGAACCTCGTCGACAATGCGCTCCGCTATTCACCCGACGGCAGTGCGATCACCGTGTCGATCGAAGGTGATGCGGACGGGGCGGCGTACACGTTGGCCGTATCCGACTCGGGCCCGGGCATCCCGCCCGATGAACGCGAGCGCGTATTCGAGCCGTTCTACCGCGGCGCCGACGTCGTGGCGCCCGGCACGGGGCTCGGGCTTGCGATCGTCCGGACCATCGCCATCGCGCACGGCGCCAACGTCACGCTTGCGACCGGGCCGGGTGATCACGGCTTGCGGGTCACGGTCACGTTTCAACGTCAGGTCGCGCTCGCCGCATGAGCCTATCGGCACGTTTCGTGGCGACATTGCATCGCGGCGCGCTGTAAGGTTCGTGTAAGGGTCGGCGCCTAGCCTCGCGCCCACGAGCCTCAGGACGGCTCCATTGCGTTCGCGGTCGAGAACCGCGTTTCTTGGGAGGAACCGCATGGCAACCGCCGCACCTGTTGCAAGCAAGGTCGGATTCTCGCGCGACGAAACGCGCGTCATCTTCGCGTCGTCGCTCGGGACGGTGTTCGAGTGGTACGACTTCTACCTGTATGCGACGCTGGCCCCGTTCTTCGCGGCGGTGTTCTTTCCGAAAGGCAATGCGACCGCGGCGCTGCTGTCGGCGTTTGCAACGTACGCCGCCGGCTTCCTCGTGCGGCCGTTCGGTGCCCTGGTGTTCGGGCGCATCGGCGATCTCGTCGGTCGCAAGTACACGTTCCTGGTAACAATTCTGGTCATGGGGTTTTCGACGTTCGCCGTCGGCCTGCTGCCGACGTACGCGTCGATCGGCTGGGGAGCGCCGATCCTTCTCGTCACGCTGCGTCTGCTGCAGGGTCTTGCGCTCGGCGGCGAATACGGAGGCGCGGCGACGTACGTCGCGGAGCACGCTGCGCCCGGCAGGCGCGGCTACGACACCGCATGGATTCAGACCACCGCGACGCTCGGCTTTTTCCTGTCGCTCGCCATCATCGGCTTCTGCCGCTTCGGTGGCGTGATGACGCCCGCGCAGTTCGCCGAGTGGGGCTGGCGGTTGCCGTTCCTCGTCTCGCTGGTCCTGCTGATCTTCTCCGTATACATCCGGCTCAAGCTGAACGAGTCGCCCGTGTTCCAGCGGATGAAGGCGGAAGGCAAGGGTTCGAAGGCGCCGCTACGCGACAGCTTCCTCAAGTACCCGAACAACAAGTATGTGCTGCTCGCGCTGCTCGGCGCGACGGCGGGCCAGGGCGTCGTCTGGTACACCGGGCAGTTCTACGCGCTGTTCTTCCTGACGATCACGCTCAAGGTCGACGGAGCGACTGCCTATTGGCTGATCGCGATCCAGCTGCTGCTCGGCACGCCGTTCTTCATTTTCTTCGGGTGGCTGTCCGACAAGATCGGCCGCCTGAAGATCATCCTGGCGGGTTGCGTGATCGCCGCGTTGACGTACTTCCCGCTGTTCGGCGCGCTGACGCATTACGTGAACCCGGCGCTCGAGAAGTTCCAGAACGCCCACGCGATTTCGGTGCAGGCGAAGAACTGCAATTTCCATATCTTCGTCGGACCGTGGTCGACGTTCTCGGAATGCGATCGCGCCAAGGACTTTCTGACCAAGGCGGGCTTGTCGTTCACGTCCACCGACCTGCCGGCGAGCAGCGCGGACAACGTGATCACGAAGATCGGCAGCACCGAGCTCAAGGGCTTCGACGACGCGGCGTACCGCAAAGCGCTGACCGATCTCGGCTATTCGCCGACGGCCGACAAGAACGCGATCAACTGGCCGATGACGTTGCTGATCCTGTGGATCATGATGCTCTACGTGACGATGGTGTACGGGCCGATCGC
>JAICVH010000076.1 GCA_025935435.1 Burkholderiales bacterium | reverse complement strand
TCGAGGCGCTGGCGAATCTCCGGTACCGCGGCCGCGGCTTCGACGGTGTTGACGGCGATCCGCACCAGTTCCGAGCCGGCGTCGGCGAGCGCCTTCACCTGCAGCACCGTCGCCGATACGTCCGCCGTGTCGGTATTCGTCATCGACTGCACGACGATCGGGGAACCGCCGCCAATCGGGACACCCCCCACCAAGGCCTTGCGCGTGCGATGACGCGTGATCGTTGGCCGGTTGGGCGAGTTCAATGCGGAATCAGCCATGCCAATCCTGACGTATACGGTCCCTTGTCGGCCCTGGAGCGCTGCGGGCCGCGTCAATCGGTTCGGAGCGGGATCGGAACGCGAGGTTTCGCGTTTCCGCTCGGGACCGGAATGCAGGAAACGCACCAGCCGCCGAGGGGTTGCAAGCCAACCTACGAAGCAAGAAGCCTAATCCGGCATTTTATCACTGCCGACCGGAGCGCCCAGGACGTCGGGCGCGAGCGGAATCTGCCGGTCCCAGCAGAAGCACAACACGGTCGCGGCGCCCGCCGCAAGCCGGGCGTTCTCGTCGTCGGCGACACTCGATCCGGGCCGTCCGCGGCGTAGCCGATACGTGATGCGATCGGTACTTTTTTCAAGCACCTCGACCGCGCTGCCGATCTTGTCACGCGCGACGCGTGCGGTGGCGAGCGGCGCGGGCAACGAATCGGGCAGGTTGACGCCGAGCCAGCAGCCCTCCTGTGCCCACCTGGCACGGCGCGACCACAGTGTCACGAGCAATTGCGCGATCGCGTCGCGGTCACCGGACCGGTCGATCGCATGTTCCATCCGCGACAGGCTGATCGCGGGGATTCCCCAGAATGCCGCCTCGCGAGCAATCGCCGTCGTGCCGGAATAGGCGAGATCTTCGCCGACGTTCGCCTTGTCGTTGATGCCCGCGAGCACCAACCCCGGCCGCGCATCGGCCATGACGACGGTCATCGCGGCGATGACGCAGTCGGCCGGCGCGCCCGAGCATGCATAGATGCGCTCGTCGACGCGCGCGAGCGTCAGCGCGCGATCGAAGGTCAGCTGGTGACTCGCGGCCGTCCACTTGCGCTCGGGCGCGACGATGAACACCTCGCTGGCAATCGCTTGCGCCGCGTCGGCGAGCAGGCGCAGGCCCGGCGCGTGCACGCCATCGTCGTTGCACACGAGGATACGCATCGCCGTCAGCAGTCGATCCGATCGCCGGTCGCGAGATCGGTACGCAGTTCCGGGATCCGCGTCGCGAGCCGCGCGAGCGCGTGCGCATCGCACGAATGGCCGATGACGAGCGACGCGCCCGACGAAGCAACGAGGGCGACGTTTTCGGTCGCCGTCGGATGCGTGGGGAGACGAATCCATTCGGCGTTGCCCGCGGCGACCATGCGCTCGCCAGGGCTATGTGCGGGCAGGTGGCCGGTGAACAGCGCTGGATGCCTTCGCGCCTCCGCCTGCCGCAGGATTTCCGGCGATGTGCCCGACAATCCCATCGCATCATGACAAAGCAGCGCTGCGCTCGGCAACGGATCGGACGGCTGCCAATCCACGGACGCTGCGAGTCGTGAGCAGAGGTGTGCGGCGACGTCGTCGGCGAGCCATGCAGTGGCCTCGATTTGTGCGCGGAGCGCGTCACGCATCCCCGGCGCCAGCGCGAGCGGTGCGGCCACTGTCGCGAGCAGTTCCGCCGAGCGTCCGTAAAGCGGCGTTGGAAGCACACAGCCGCCCGGATGGCGGTCCACCCATGCGGCGATCGCCGTCGCGCGGGAGTTGACGCTGACCGCGTCGTCGCCGTACGACGCATCGATGACGATGGCGTCGCAGCGCGGCACGGCGTCCATCGCGAACACCGGGCTTCCCGGCGTGATGTCGCTGCAATAGACGATGCGCGTGTGCGCGTCGTCGACGCTGCACCATACGCCGCCCGCAACGTGTCCCGAACGGCCGGTCCCAATGCGAAACGGTCCTAGTTGCAAAGCGTCGGCGCCAAGCGGAAGCGTTTCGATGTTCGCGGCCTGTACGCGCGTGCGGTGCGATGGCTCGGCATACCCGGCGAGACAGGCGTCGAGTTCGAGCGCAGTCTCCGGCGTCATGAAGATACGGCCGCGAAACCCGTGTTCGAGGCACCAGCCGAGCGCGGCGACGTGGTCTTCATGCGCGTGGGTGATGACGATCGCATCGTGTGCACGCAGTTCGTCGGCGCCAAGCGCGGGCCAGTAATCCGTGGCACCGCGCGCGCTGGTCTTGACGCCGGCGTCGAGCAGCAGGCGGTAATCGTCCGCTTCCACGCCGAGCGATGTGCGGCCCTTTTCCGCGAAGCCGCCGTAAAGTGCGAGCCGCATTGTCGTCAGCCGTCGGGTTGCGCGGGTTGCGGAATCACCCAGCCATCGTCGATCGTCAGCATGATCGAATCGCCTGCGCGCAGCGAAGAAGGTTCACCCGCGATGAAATGCAACGGGACGTCGTCGGCGCTATCGGGCGTTGCGTCGACGCGATAGTGGCCGCCCTGGTACACGACGGCGCGCACGCTCGCGCGGACACCGACGGTGGCGGAGTCGCTGACGCGCAGTGCGCTTTCCCGAAGGCACGCATGCCCGGCGCGTGGCAGCGGCCGCTCCGGTTCACGGCGCATCGACGTGCGATAGCCAAACACTTCAGTCGTGCACGAAGCAGGGCCGTCGGCTTCGACGTTCGTGATGGGCACGATCATGCCATCGCCGATGAAGCGCGCGACCGTCGCATCGGCGGGCTCGCGGTAGAGCTGCGACGGCGTCGCCACCTGCAGGATGCGACCGCGATCCATGACGGCGATGCGATCGGCAAGCGCCATCGCTTCGGCCTGGTCATGCGTGATGTAGATCATCGTCGTGCCGGTGCGCTCGTGGAATTTTGCGAATTCGCGTTCCATCGAGGCGCGCAGGTGCACGTCGAGATTCGCGAGCGGTTCGTCGAGCAGCACGAGCGACGGCTCGGTGACGAGACAGCGCGCGAGCGCGACGCGCTGTCTTTGACCACCCGACAACCGTGCGGGCGGCCGATCGGCGAAACCGTTCAACTCCACGAGCGCGAGCGCCGCGTCGACGCGCCGTTTGCGCTCGGGATCCTTGACGCCGGCGACGTTCAACCCGTACGCAACATTTTCGGCGACCGTCATGTGCGGCCACAACGCGTATGACTGGAACACAATGCCGATGCGCCGCCGCTCGGGGGGCACCTGATCGGTCGGCGTGGACACGACCGCATCGCCGATGCGGATTTCACCGGCGTCCGGTCGATCGAAACCTGCGATCTGGCGCAACAGCGTCGTCTTGCCGCAGCCCGACGCTCCGAGGATCGCAACGAATTCACCGTCGGCGACGGCGAGCGACACGTCGTCGAGCGCGCGAAACTCGCCGTAGCGCTTGGTGAGGCGCTCGATCGTCAGTCGCGCCATGGCAACACGCCCGAAGGCAGCCGGCCCGCGGCGAACAGCGTCGACAGCATGAGCACGACACTGACGACGACCGTCAATACACCGAGTGCGGCCGCGTACGTCGAATCGCCGCCTTGCTGGAACGAAAAGAACACGACGCCGAGCGTCTCCGAGCCCGACGACCAAAGCAATGCCGACAGCGTCAATTCATTGAACGCGGTCAGGAAGATCAACAGCGCGCCTGCCGTGGCGGCCGGTGCCACCAGCGGCACGATCACCGTGCGCAGCCGTCGCAGCAGCCTGGCGCCGGCGATCTGCGACGCCTCCTCGAGCGTGCGATCGAGCTGGTGATAACCGCTGGCAACCGGTCGCAAGCCGAGCACGAGGAAGCGCGCGAGATAGCAGAACAGGATGATCCACACGGTGTTGTAGATCGACACGCCGATGAGCGGCAGCGGCTTCAGGAACAGCAGGATCGCCGCGATCGCCAGCACGACGCCGGGTACCGCGTACGGGACTTCGGTGACGAGGTTGACGATGCGCAACAGTCGCGAGCGGCGCCAGACGACGAAATAAGCGAGCGGGATTGCGATCGCTGCGATGAGGATGGCCGCGGTCGTCGACAGCGCGAAACTGTTCACCAATGCGCGGCGCGCGGCCGCATGGTCGAACAGAACGAAGCGGAAATTCTCGAGCGTCGCCGTCTTCGCGCCGAGCGTCACGCCGACCGCGGGCACGAGCGACGTCAGCACGAGTGCGCAAAGCGGCAACGCGAGCACTGCGACGAGCAGCAGCCACAGTCCGATTTCGACGGGCAGCCGCCAGCGTCGCAGCTCGAACGGCCGCGCGGTGACCGCCGCCGCAGTGATACGAAAATCGCGGCGACGAAGCAGCGCATCCTGGATCGTGATGCCGATCACCGCGATCACGCCGATCAGCAGCGAAAGCACGGCGACGTCGGACAGCACGCCCGGGCCGAGTCCCGCGAGCCGCTGGTAGATGAGCGTCGGCAGCACGACGTAATTCGCCGGAATGCCGAGCAGCGCGGGAATGCCGAAGTTCCCGAGGCACGAGACGAAACACAGCGCGACACCGGCGAGCAGTGGCGGCGTCATCAGCGGCAGCACGATCGTGCGCATGACGGTCAGCGGACGCGCACCGCCGGCGAGTCCCGCTTCGATCAGCTCCTGCGGCAGCGTACGCAGTGCCGCGCGCAGCGTCAGGAACACGAGCGGCGCGTACTGGACACCCAGCACGAGAATGATTCCGGCCGGTGAATAGAGCGGGTTGCGGCTGCCGATCGGCGGCGCAACGCCCATCATCTTCAACAGCGGGCTCGACGGGCCGAACGATTGCAGCCAGGCGAGCGCCACGACCTGCGGGGCAATCAGCAACGGCATGACGAAGCAGAACACGAACGCGTTGCGCGCACGTATGTTCGTCAACGCAAGGACCAGCGCCACGACGCCACCGATGACGACCGCGACCAGCGTTCCGCCGAACGCGGTGATCAGGCTATGGCCGGTCGCGACCCATGTCGTGGGCGAGGCGAGGACGCGCGTCAGCGCGCTCGTCGAAGGCGTGCCTCCGGGCGCAAACGCTTCGATGACGAGCCGCGTGAGCGGCAGCAGCGAAAGAACGGCGACGACCGCGCAAAGCCACCCCAGCAGCGCGCGATCCTGGAACCGTTCCGTCGCGAGCAACGCGTGCTTCGGCGCTTACTTGCCGAACATTTCGGCGAAACGCTGCAGGTTCGCGCTGTTCGACTGCACGACCTTCGCAATGTCGGTTGGCATCAGGTTGATCTTCGTGCCGGCCGGGTACCAGCTCGGCATGCCGACGCTCGCGCGTGCCGGGATGTAACCCATCGACGCCGCGAGCTTCTGTCCGTCGTCGGACAGGATGAAGTCGACGAACGCGCGCGCGGCTGCCGGGTTCTGCGCCGTCTTGAGAATGGCGACCGGCTCGGTGACGGCGGGCAAGCCCTCGGCAGGAAAGATGAAGTCGATCGGCGAACCTTTCGCCTTGGCGTTGAACGCCATGAAGTCGACGAGCACGCCGTAGGCCTTCTCGCCGTTGGCGACGGCATTCAGCACGGCGCCATTGCCGCGCACCGCGACCGCGTCGTCGGCCTTCAGCTGCTCGAAGTATTTCCAGCCGAGGTCGCTGCGCGTCGTCATCGTGCCGAGCATGATCGCGGCGGCCCCCGAATAGAGTGGGCTTGGCATCGCGATCTGGCCCTTGTATTCGGGCTTTGCGAGGTCCGCCCACGACGTGGGGCGCGACTTCGCGCCGGTATTGACGGCAATGCCCGTCGTGATCAGCTTGGAGCCGAAGTACGTGCGATCGGTGTCGAACGAGCCGGCCGCGAGACCGTCGACCTTCGCTTCGCGGTATGGCTGCAGGCGTCCGTCGTTCTTCAGCGATTCCATCGACGCCGCGTCGGCGATCAACAGCACGTCGGGCTTTGGCTGGCCGCCGGCGAACTCCGCTGCCAGCTTGCCCATGACCTCGGTCGTGCCGGAGCGAAACACTTCGACGTCGACGTTCGGATACGCCTTGCGAAAGGCAGCGACCGTCTGCGCGGCGTCGCGCTCGGGTTGGGACGTGTAGAGGACCAGCTTGCCTTTCACGTCCTGCGCCGCGGCGGTCGTGGCCGCGACGAGCACCGTGACGATGGCGGCTGCGATGAAACTGCGACGCGATGCTGATTTCATGACGGTTCCTTCCGGTGGTGCGGTTGACGAGTGCGCGGGATGGTAACTCTTCAGCGTCAGTCGTCGCTATCGATCCACGCAACCGGCGTGCCGACGGCGATCTCGGCATCGGACACGGGTGTCAGATCGCGAATGACGCCGCTCGCGGGCGCCTCGACTTCCATCGTCGACTTGCCCGTTTCCATGTCGAACAGGATGTCACCTTCGCGGACGCGGTCGCCGGCCTTGACCTTCCACGCGACGAGGACGCCGGACTCCATGTCCATGTCGACCTTGGGCAGGATAACTTCGATCGTCGCCATTTTCGGGAGCGTCAGTGCGTGCTGTGATGGGCTGAATTGCGGGCGCCGCGCGCGTGCATGACTCGCTGCACGGCGTCGACGATGTCCTGCTCCTGCGGAACGGCCGCCTTTTCCAGTTTCGGGTTGTACGGAATCGGCACGTCCGCTCCGCCGAGGCGGACGATCGGCGAGTCGAGTGCCGTGAACACGTCGCTTTCGGCAATCATCGCGGAAATCTCGGCGCCGATGCCCATCGTCTTCACGCCTTCATGAACGACCAGCAGGCGATGCGTCTTGCGCACGCTCGCGGCGATCGTCGGAAAATCGAGTGGTCGCAGCGAGCGCAGGTCGATCACTTCAGCGTCGATGCCGTCCGCAGCGAGGCGCTCCGCCGCGGCGAGTGCACGCACAGTCATGATCGACGCGCCGACAATCGTGATGTCGCGGCCGGTGCGGCGCACGGCTGCCGTGCCGATCGGTACGCGGTAGGGCGCCGGCGGCACGGGTCCTTTCGTCTTGTACAGCAGCTTGTGCTCGAAGATCAGCACGGGATTGGGATCGTCGATCGCGGCGAGCAACAGTCCCTTGGCATCGTGAGGCGTCGACGGCTGCACGACTTTGAGGCCCGGCACGTGCGCGAACCACGCCTCGAGGCTCTGGCTGTGCTGGGCAGCGGCGCCGGTGCCCGAACCGCCGGGCAGCCGGACGACCATCGGAACGCTCGCTTTGCCGCCAAACATGAAGCGGATTTTCGCCGCCTGGTTCACGAGCTGCTCCATCGCCAGCGTGACGAAATCCGAGAACTGGATTTCGAGCACCGGTTTCATTCCCGTGAGGGCGGCACCGACGGCGGCGCCGGCCAGCGACAGTTCGCTGATCGGCGTGTCGATCACGCGCTGCGGGCCGAAGCGTCGCAGCAGATCACCGGACACGCCGAACGCGCCGCCGTATACGCCGACGTCCTCGCCGAACAGGAATACACGCGGGTCCGCTTCCATCGCCTGCGCGAGCGCTTCACGTATCGCCTCGGCGTAACTCAGCGGACGCGGTTCGGTCGCGGTATCGACCGCGCTTTCCTGCGCGTCGTTGGCGGCGGTCGCTTCAGGCATAGACGTCGCGCAGCAGTTCCGCGGGATCGGGGTCCGGGCTGGCCTTCGCGAACTCCAGTGCGCGCTCGAGCGTCGTTTGCGCGTCCTTCGCGATCGTGGCGACCTCGGTGTCTGTCAGGCGGCCGTACGCGAGGGCTTCCGTTTCGAGCCGCGCGATCGGATCGCGCTGTCGCCACGCTTCGATTTCGTCCTTCGTGCGGTACAGGTTGCGGTCGCTCTTCGAGTGCCCGCGCAGACGGTACGTCTTGCATTCGAGCAACGACGGACCCCCGCCGCTGCGGGCGCGAGTGACGCAGGCGCGCGCGGCTGCGACGACGGCCGGCAGGTCGTTACCGTCGACGACGGTGCCCGGCATCGCGTAGGCGGCGGCGCGATCGGCGACGTTCGCGACCGCCATCGCATTGGCGATGTCCATCGACATGCCGTACTGGTTGTTCTCGCAGACGAATACCACCGGAAGCTTCCAGATCGACGCGAGATTCAGCGATTCGTGGAACGCGCCTTCGTTCGCGGCGCCATCGCCGAAGAACACCATGCAGACGCGGTCCAGCGCCTGCGCCTTGATGCTCATGCCAACGCCGACGGCGATCGGCAGTCCTCCGGCAACGATGCCGTTCGCACCGAGGTTGCCGCCTTCGATATCCGCGATGTGCATCGAGCCGCCGCGGCCGCGACAGTAACCGGTTTCCTTGCCGAAGAATTCCGCAAGCATCCGTGCAGGATCGGCGCCCTTCGCGATGCAATGGCCGTGGCCGCGATGCGTCGACAGGATGTAATCGTCGGCGCGCAGCGCGAAGATTGCCCCGACGGCGCTTGCTTCCTGGCCGATCGACAGATGCATCGTGCCGTGAACGAGCCCGCGCATGTAGCTCGCCTCGGCGACTTCCTCGAACTTGCGGATGACGTGCATCCGCGACAAGGCGGCCTTGAGCGTCTCGTCGTTGAGCGCGGCGAGCGCTTCACGCTGCGGGGATTGCGCGTGCACTGCGTGCGCGTTCATGCCTGCGCTTGCCTATCGTGCGCGTTCATGCCTGCGCGTGCAACAGCGTGCGCTTTCATTTCACGCAGCCGCCGCCATGCCGATGAAATCGTCCTGCAACCGGCGCACCTGCACGATCGACAGTCGTTCATCGGGCGCGCAGTTCGCGTAGGTCAGGTAGTCTC
>JAICVH010000402.1 GCA_025935435.1 Burkholderiales bacterium | reverse complement strand
TGCGGCATCACGCGTGAAGCGCAGGATGCATTCGCCGTCGAGAGTCATCGGCGGGCGGTGGCGGCGAACGCAGAAGGCCGTTTCAAGTCGCAGATCCTGCCGATCGAGCTCAAGAGCCGGAAGGGCCCGACGCAATTCGATATCGACGAACACGTGCGAAGCGATGCGAGCGCCGAGGGCATGGCCAAGCTGAAGGCCGTCTTTGCGAAGGAGAACGGCACCGTCACCGCCGGCAACGCGTCGGGCATCAACGACGCCGCCGCTGCCGTCGTGCTCATGGAGGCGCAGGCCGCACAGCGTGCGAACGTCAAGCCGATGGCCCGCCTGGTCGCGTATGGTCACGCAGGAATCGATCCGAAGATCATGGGGCTCGGCCCGGTCAGCGCGGTGCGGGCCGCCCTCAAGAAAGCCGGTCTGCGTATCGCCGACATGGACGTGATCGAGTCGAACGAAGCGTTTGCGGCGCAGGCGCTCGGTGTGAATCGGGAGCTCGAACTCGATCCGGCGAAAGTGAATCCGAATGGCGGCGCCGTCGCACTGGGCCATCCGATCGGCGCAACGGGTTGCATCCTCACGATCAAGGCGATGTACGAGCTGCAACGCACGAACAAGCGCTACGGCCTCATCACGATGTGCATCGGCGGCGGGCAGGGCATCGCGGCGATCATCGAGCGGCTGTAACCAGCTCGCGTGCGCGACGTACCGCTTCTTATCGTCGCGCTGACGGTATCGCTGTACTGGCTGCGGGTCGGCGCGATGGTCATTCGCGCACGGCGCCGCGACCATCATGACGTCGGTGTGGTACCCGAGCGTCCGGTCGAGCGCGCGATGTGGATCGGTTTCGTGCCGATCGTCGTCGCCTGGTGTGCACTGCCATGGCTCGCGCTGTCACGTGATGCCGCACCGTTCGGGTTGCCCGCGTTTGCGCGTGACGCGAGTGCGTATGCGACCTTTCGTTGGGTCGGATCGCTGGCAGCCGTCGCCTGCCTGCTGATGACGATGCTGTGCTGGCGCCGAATGGGACGCAACTGGCGCATGGACATCAGCGATCGCAATACGACGTTGATCACCGACGGGCTGTTCGCGCGGATCCGGCATCCGATCTACGCGTTCAGCATCGGGATGATGACTGCGACAGCCATCGTGCTCCCGACGCCGCTGATGCTCGCTGTTGCGGCTGCGCACATCGTGCTGATGAACGTCAAGGCGCGTAACGAGGAAGCGCATCTCGCACGCATGCACGGCGACAGCTACACGCGCTATGTGGCACGCACGGGTCGGTTCCTGCCCATGGCACGCCGTTCCTGACCCAGTGATGCGCGCGCTCCGCGTCGGTATCGCGGCCGCGCTGATCGCCGCGTCGTTCGTGGGCCCGGACGCACGCGGCGAATCCTTGCAACGACGCATCCCTGGCGGCCCGCTTGCGCAGCAGCTGTCGCGACTCGATTGCACCCGCGTGACGGCCGCGGACGTTGCCGACGTACTGCGTCTTGCACCGGCGCCCCGCATCGTGCTGCTGCAGGGAAGTGTTGCGTTCGTCACGATGGAACCGTTCGCACGTTTCCTGATCGCGATGGGTTACCCGGAGGAACGCCTGCGCAACCCGCGCGATGGTGCGTTGAGCTACGCGAGCTTCGTCGACGCCGCGGCGCTTGCGGGCGCGCTTGCGTACGACTACGAGCAGACCGCCGAACAGCCGATGCTGATCGGGCATAGCCAAGGCGGCGCGGTCGTGATCCGCGTGCTGCACGAGCTCGCCGGAACCTTCGGCAACCCACTTGCCGTCGTCGATCCGGCAACCGGCAACGCGCTGCCGCGAACGACCATCGTGGATCCGTTCACGCACGAATCCCGGCCCGTGACCGGGATCCGCGTGTCCTTCGCCGCTGCGCTCGCCACCGGATGGCTGTTACGGGTGCTGCTCGGTCAATGGACGATACTTCCGCACTTGCGGACAATCCCCGATTCGGTCAACGAATTCACCGGGTTCGATCTGCCGAATGACCCGATCGCCGGCAATCTGCTCGGTGTCTCACCGTACGTTGCCGCGGGCAGCGCGCGCGTTCGAAACGTCCTGTTGCCCGCGGAATACAGTCACGTCGGCTTGCCGCTCGTCGATCGTCTGTCCAGCGTTCCGACGCTCCGTGCGTGGATCGACGCCTGGCATCCCGGGTCACAGGCCCCGATTCCGCCGGGTGACACGACCAATCTGGTCCATGCCGCCGATCTCTGGTACAGCGTCAAACGGAACTGGTGCGAGCAGGCGCAGCGTTTGCTGGAGCTTCGCGGGTCCTGAGGCGAATGGCGCGGATGCGACCGCACGTTCGCGCCCGCACCACCGTCGTTTCTCACTGTGACGGCGTGCGTGTGATGTGTCGAACGATTGGCGAAGCATGCTGCGAAACCCGGAAAATTTTGCAACGTCGGTCATGCAAAAAACCGGCCGGTGGCCGCTGCCGCCAGCCGTCCGCGGGTCAGATCGCGGCGTCGGCATAAGACGGCTCGGGATGAAACGCCTTCGCGGTCGGCTCAACCTGTTCCAGGCGACGATGCTCGACTGGCGGGAACTGCATCCGTACAACGCGGTTCACGCCGTGCGGATCGATGAACCACTTGCGATCGACACGCTGCGTGACGCAGTCGACGACACACTCACGCGCGCAGGCCTGACCGGGCTTGAACTCGATCGCCAGCAAGCCCGTTATGAATGGCACGGCGGTCCGTCGCATGCAGACATCGAACGTATCGCGTGCGGTGACGACTGGCAGGTCACGCTCGCGGCCGCGTTCGAGCGGCATCTGAATCAGCCGTTTCCCGGGGACGGGCGCATCGACCCGTTTCGCTTTTTTGCGATCGACGTGGGTAACGCCTTCTTCCTCGGCGTTGCGTATGACCATTTCGTTGCGGGCGGCGACTCGATCATCGTGCTGCTGAACGCAATCGCCGACCGCCATGCGGGTCGCGGAACGATCGATGCCGCGCTGGCGTTGTATCCGCCGACGCACCGGCGCCTGCTGCTGCGGCATCCGATCCGTTTCGCGCGCGGCTTCCGGCGCTTTCCGGCGATGGCGGCGAGCTGTCGGCGGACGATTCGGCCGCGCTACCGTTCGCTCGAGGACGGTCACAACGCGTTCATGTTCTTCGTGCTCGAGGCGCCGTACTTCCGGGCGTTGCGCGACACTGCGAAGCGGTGGGGCGTCACGCTGAACGACACGCTGCTTGCGCTGCTGCTGCTCGCGCAGGATGCGCAGATGCCGCAGCGCGATCGCACGAAGCGTCGCAGCGAACTCGCCGTCGCGTCGATCATGAATTTGCGCGACGCGCATGGCCTCGATGTGCGTCAGACGTTCGGACAGTTTCTGAGCTCGTTTCGCGTATCGCATCCGGTTCCGCCCGGCATCACGCTGAGCCAGCTCGCACAGGATG
>JAICVH010000695.1 GCA_025935435.1 Burkholderiales bacterium | reverse complement strand
CCCTCCGCTTCCTTGTGGACGACCTTGATCAGTTCCTTGCGCCGCTCCTCGGTCAGCGGAGGCATCGGCACGCGGATCATATCGCCGGACGTCGCAGGGTTGAGGCCCAAGTCGGAATCGCGTATCGCCTTTTCCACGACCGGGATCATCTTCTTTTCCCACGGCTGCACGCCGATGGTCCGCGGATCGGCGAGCGTCACGTTCGCCACCTGCGACAACGGCATCGATGTGCCGTAGTAATCGACGTGAATGTGATCGAGCAAGCCAGTGTGCGCGCGACCCGTGCGTATCTTCGCGAGGTCGGCCTTCAGCGTCTCGATCGAACGGTGCATCTTCTGGTCGGCGGTCTTCCTGACATCGCTGATCATCGGTCCCTCCAACCTTGTCAACAGTGCACGAGCGTGCCCTCGTCCTCGCCCAACACGACGCGCTTCAGCGCGCCCGGCACGAAGATCGAGAACACCTTGAGGAGCATGTTCTGGTCACGGCAAAGCGCGAGTGCCGTCGCATCCATCACCTTCAGGTTGCGGACGATCGCCTCGTCGAACGTCAGCGACTGATAGCGGCGCGCCGCGTCGTCCTTCAGTGGATCGGACGTGTAGACGCCGTCCACCTTCGTCGCCTTCAGCACGATATCGACGCCCATTTCGCGCCCGCGCAGCGCCGCCGCCGTGTCGGTCGTGAAGAACGGATTGCCGGTGCCGGCTGCGAAGATGACGACGCGATGCTCTTCGAGATGCCGCAGCGCCCGGCCGCGGATGTAAGGCTCGGCGACCTGATCGATGCGCAGCGCCGACTGCACGCGCGATTCCACGCCGGCGCGGCGCAGGGCGTCCTGCAGGGCGAGCGCATTCATCAGCGTCGCCAGCATGCCCATGTAGTCGGCGGTCGCGCGGTCCATGCCGGCGGCGCCGGGTGCGACACCGCGAAAGATGTTGCCGCCGCCGATGACGATGGCGACCTGGACGCCGAGACGGACGACGTCGCCGACCTCGGCGACGATGCGATCGATGGTTGCGCGCTCGATGCCGTAGCTGTCGCTGCCCATCAGCGCCTCGCCGGACAGCTTGAGAAGAATGCGCCGGTACGCAGGCGCGCGCGCGGGCGTCTGGGCGACACCGGGCAGCGGCGCGATCGCGGCAGTGGCAGCGCTGTCGGGTGGGCTCATGCTTTGCGCCTCCTTATACCAAATCGGCGGCCTGCTACGCGCGGTGGACGGCGGGCTGCTCAGTTGCGAGTCATCGCCGCGACTTCCGCCGCAAAATCGTCCTTGCGCTTTTCGATGCCTTCGCCGACGACGTACAGCACGAAACCGTTCACGCGTGCGCCCTGCGCATTCACGACGTCGTTGACCGTCTGCTTGTCGTTCTTGACGAACGGCTGCGGCAGCAACGTGACTTCGGCCAGGAACTTCGCGACCGCACCTTCTACCATCTTTTCGACGATGTTGGCAGGCTTGCCCGACTCGGCGGCGCGCGCCGCGGCAATCGAGCGCTCCCTGGCGACGACATCGGCGGGCACGTGCTCCCTGCTCACCGCCATCGGCTTGCTCGCAGCGATATGCATTGCAAGGTCCTTGCCCAGCGCCTCGTTGCCGCCGTTGTAGTCGACGAGCACGCCGATCCGCGTGCCATGCACATACGATGCGACGCGGCCTTGAGCCTCGAGGCGCACGAACCGGCGCAGCGACAGGTTTTCACCGATCTTCTGCACGAGCGCAACCCGGCGCGCTTCGATCGACTCGCCGGACGCGAGCTTGCGCGCCGACAACACCGCCGTGTCGGCCGGCCGGTCGCGAGCAACGACCTG
>JAICVH010000732.1 GCA_025935435.1 Burkholderiales bacterium | reverse complement strand
CCACTCGTTACCGAATCCGTATTGGTGCTGACGAGCGTCGTCGTGAACCTCGCGGGCGGCGCGCAGACGATCGCTAGCGCGTCGCCGCCCCTTCGAAGCGACGCCGCCCGCAGCGGCGCCTCCCTCGAACGAAGCTCCCGTCAGATTTGGCTCATCGCAACCCGAAGAACGACAGAATTGCGATGACGATGACAATGACGCCGACGATGTAGATGATCCGGTTCATTTGAATCCTCCCTGGTGAGATCGCGGGTGTACGGCAAAGCGCACCCGCTGGAGCCACGCTCAGACCTTGCCCTTGTTGGCGTTCTCGGCCGATTGCTGGACGTTGCCCGCGCCCTTTTGCAGCTTTCCTTCGACTTGCTTGGCGCCGCCTTTGATCTGCTGACTTGCGTCCCCTGTCACTTCGCCGACCTTGCGTTGGACCTTGCCGGCAATGTCCTTCACGGTACCCTTGACTTGATCACGGTTCATGTCGTACTCCATAGTGGCAGGCCACTCGCCTGCACGCGTAATCAGACGGGCTGCGGCGTTTAGGGGCAACGTGTGAACGGCTGATTTCGCCGTAGGCGGAACACTGAGGGACCAAGCACAACCGACGACAACGGCGGACACGGAGGAACGATGCCGAGAAAGGGTTACTGGATCGCGCATGTCGATGTGAAGGATGCGGAAGCCTACAAGGGCTACATCACCGCGAACGCGGCGGCATTTCGCAAGTTCGGCGGGCGGTTCCTGGTACGTGGAGGCACCGGCGAAGTGATGGAAGGCGATCTCCGGGACCGAACCGTCGTGATTGAATTCAAGGACTATGCGACGGCGCTGGCCTGTTACCGCTCGCCGGAGTACGCAGCGGCGCTCGCGCTTCGCAAAGGCGCGTCGATCGGCGACCTCAAGGTCATCGAGGGCTACGACGGTCCGCAGCCCGCGGATTGATGATGCGCTGCAGCCAGCGGTCGGTCGCATCGCCGACTTCGTTCAACACGTCGGCGTCCGTGCGCCCCGATGCTTGCAACACGTGGAAGGAATGATCCGCACCCTCCAGCCAGTGCATCGTCCAGTCGCTGCGCAGACGCTGAACGACGTCGTCCATCAAGTCGCGGCGACATAGCGCGTCGCGCTTTCCGTTGATGCACAACACGGGGGCCGCGATGCTCGCAAGGTGCTGGTCGCGCAGCTTTGCGGGCTGACCGGCGGGGTGTAACGGATAGGCGAGGAGCAACAGCCCGTCGCATGCCTGACCATCTGCGACGAGCATCGATGCGGCGCGACCGCCCATCGAACGACCACCGACGAGCCAGTGCGCTGCATCGACGCGTGCTCTCGCATCAGCGACGACGTCCGCGATGCAGCGCTGCAAGAGCGGCATCGGATCCGGCCGCCGGCTCCCGCGCTGCCGATAGGGGAAATTGAATCGCACGACGTGGAGGCCACGCGCGCGGTAAAGCGCGGACAGCGCGAGGACGCCGCGATCGCCCATATGGCCGCCGGCACCGTGTGCCAGCACGAACATCGTGGAACTCCCGGGATGCAGCGCAGCGTCGAGCGCGACCGACACGTCCACGCCATCGATCGCGATGGTCCATCGCTGTTCTTCCATCGATGAGCCGGCTAACGCCTGCGCAGCTTGCGATATGCGCTCAGGTGCCGAATCGCTTCCTGTTTG
>JAICVH010000208.1 GCA_025935435.1 Burkholderiales bacterium | reverse complement strand
GCCGAAACGCGTATTCGCGCGGCGGGCCGGCCGATGGGCACGGTGCCGCATCCCGGCTGCACATGGAAGGACATGTTCGAGCGCGGATATCAGTTCGTGAACGCCGGCAGCGATATCGCGCGCCTGCGCGACGGTTCGCTCGCCGACGTGAAGGAATTCCGCACGCGCTATCGCAAGACCGGGGGGATGTGATGGCGTTGCGGCTGCGTCCGTTGCACGAGACGTTTGGCGCCGAAGTCGTCGGTGTCGACCCAGGCCGCGGCGTCGATGACGCCACCTTCGCGGAAATCGAAGACGCGTGGTGCCGTTACAGCATTCTGCTGTTTCGCGACGTAACGTGGACGCCGGCGCAGCACGTGGCGTTCACGCGGCGTCTGGGGCCGCTGCATGTCATGGAGCCACCGGAGTTCAATTTGCCGGGACATCCCGAGATCCTCGTCGTATCGAATGTCGAAAAGGACAACAAGCCGATCGGCATGAAGCGCGCGGGTTGGGGCTGGCACTCCGACGGCGAGGACAAGGTCCTGCCAAACGCCGGGTCGTTCATCCATGCGCTGAAGTTGCCCCCAAGCGAGGGCGATACGCTGTATGCAGACACTTACGCAGCGTTCGCTGCTTTACCGGTTGACGTGCGGCAGAAGATCATGGGGCGCCGCGCGTGTTTCAGCCGGGCCCGCTTTCACGAGGTGTACTACCCGCATCTCGGGCCGCTGACCGAAGCGCAGCGCAAGGCACGTCCCGATGTATGGCATCCGATCGCGCGCCGCCATCCGCACGGTGGCTGGACCTCGCTCTACATCGGACGCTGGGCGTACCGGATCGAAGGGCTGGACGACGGCGAAGCACAGGAGCTGATCGATTACCTCAAGGATTTCGCCATCCGGCCCGAATTCGTGTATCGGCACCGCTGGCGCGTCGGTGATGCGTTGTTGTGGGACAACCGCTGTGTCCAGCATTGCGCCACACCGTTCGACGATTCGAAGTACCAACGTCTGATGCACCGGACGACGCTCGAGGGCGAGACGCCGATCATGGCCGACCGTGAAGTACTGCGCCCGCAAGCAGCGTCGGACGCGACTTCGAACGAAAGTCGCGTGTGACGCTACTCTCCCGGGATCAGGCGGCAATCCTCGAATGACGCGGTGAGCCATACCGCGTCGCCGCACGCAAAGCGCCCGATCGTCCCGTCGTTCGGTGTTTCTACGACGCCGCGTTCGCCGCCCTCAAGATCGATCCGGTATTCGCGCGTCGCGCCAAGGTAAAACATCTGCCGCACGGTCCCGGCAAGCGCGAGGCCCTGCGCGGGCCGCTCCTTCGTCAGGCGCACCCGTTCCGGCCGCACCGCGACGCTGACCGGTGCGCCGATCGGCATCGTGTCCGGTACCGGCAATGCGATATCGATGCCGCCTGCCGTTTGCACGCTGCGTGAATTGCTTACCCGTCCTGCGAAGAGGTTCATCCGCCCGATGAATTCTGCGACGAAGCGCGTCGCCGGTCGTTCATAGATATCGGCCGGACTGCCGACCTGCTCGATCGTTCCCGCATGCATCACGGCGATGCGATCGGACATGACGAGCGCCTCGCTTTGATCGTGCGTCACGAAGACCGTCGTGATGTTGAGTCGGCGCTGTATCGACACGATCTCGACCCGCATCTCTTCGCGCAACTTGAGATCGAGATTCGACAGGGGTTCGTCCAGCAGCAGCACGGTCGGGTTGATCACCAGCGCGCGCGCCAGCGCCACGCGTTGTCGCTGACCGCCCGACATCTGCAGCGGTCGCCGCTCACCCAGACCCTTGAGCTGGACGAGGTCGAGCGCTTCGCTCACCCGTCGTGCGATATCGGTCGGCGACACCTTGCGCATTCGCAAGCCGAACGCGACGTTCTCGGCGGCCGTCATGTGCGGAAACAGCGCGTAATCCTGGAACACGACGCCGATGTCGCGGCGGAACGCCGGCAGATCCGCAACGCTCCGACCTTTGAGGTGAATCTCCCCGGCGCTCGGCGCCACGAACCCGGCGATCAACGCGAGCGTGGTCGTCTTGCCGCAACCGGAGGGGCCGAGCAGCGTGACGAATTCGCCGTGGCCTACCGAAAGATCGATACCCGCGACCGCTTTGGTCGCGCCATAGTGTTTCTCGAGGCCGGCAAGACGCAGCGCCGGTTCAGCCACGCCGGCGTTCCCCATAGACGAAGTCGCCAAGGCCGCTCGCCCGCTCGATGACAGCGACCAGGACGAGCGGCACGAGCAGCGTGATGACAGATACGGCTGCCAGCGTCGGCGCGAATCCGAATTCCAAAAAGCCGAGGATTTTCACGGTGATCGGCGTCTCGCCGGGACGCGCCAGGAAGATCGACAGGTTGACATCGGTGAATGAATGAATGAACGCGAACACCGCGCCCGCGATGACGCCCGTCTTGACGAGCGGCAGCACGACCCACCGCAACGTCGCGGCGCGCGTTGCCCCCAGGCTCGCCGCCGCGAGTTCGACGTTGGGCGGCAGCGTATGCAGGCTGACCGAAACCGTCCGCACGGCGAACGGCATGCAGATCACGACGTGGCCGACCAGCAATCCGATGAAACCGAGCTGATCGCGCCAGCCGAGTTGCTGGAACAGTTGCAGCAGGCCCACGCCAGTCACGAGCGTTGGCATCATCAGCGGGCCGAGCGTCAATGCGACGAGCGCCTGCCGTCCTCGAAATCGATACCGATACAGCGCGAACGCGAGGGGCAGCGCCAGCACCGTGCCGATGATCGCTGTCAGCGCGCCAAGCTTGACGCTGAACAGCAACGGGTCGAGCCATTCGGGCCCCAATGCACGCTCCCACCAGCGCAGCGAAAAGCCGCGCGGCGGGAAGAACGAACGGTTGGTCGCGTTGAACGATACCGCCGCCGTGATCAGGATCGGTCCGAGCGAAAATACGTAGACGAACACGACGAACGCACGCAGCACTGCCCATGGCGCGGCGTTCGCGCGCCACCGATCGAACGTGCGGCGAACGCTCACAGCGCAGCGCGCCTCGCACCCAGTCGTCCCGCCCCGTACAGCAACAGCAACGTGGACACGATGAGAATCACTGCGAGCGCGGCGCCGAGCGACCAGTCGAGCAACTGGATGATGAAGTTGTAGATCGCCGTTGCCGCCACCTGCGTCGCAGGACCACCGAGGATCGCGGGCGTCGCATACGCACTGATCGCGATCGAGAACACGAGCAGGAAACCGCCCGCGATGCCCGGCAGGCACAACGGCAGCAGCACGTGGACGAACGTGCGTGTCCGGTCGGCGCCGAGGCTCATCGCGGCCGATTCGAAATGCGGATTGATGCCGTTCAGCGACCCCATGATCGTCAGCACCGCGTACGGCAACAGCGCGTGCGCGAGGCCGACGATGATGGCGCCCGTGCTCGGCATGAAGGCGATCCGCTCGCTGATGACGCCGAATCCGAGCAGAACATCGTTCGCAAAGCCGAACCGGTTCAGGATGATGTACCAACCGTACGTGCGGACGACCACGCTCGCGAGCAGCGGTGCGAGCGACAGCGCGATCAGCAGCCCCTTCCAGCGGCTCGTGGTCCGCACGAGGAAATACGCCAGTGGAAAGCCGAGCAGCAGATCGAGCGCGCCGACGGCAATGCCGACGGCGAACGTACGCGCGAACACTTCCAGGTACAGCGGGCGCGTCAGCAGGAACCGGTAGTTGTCGAGCGTCGGCTGCGTCGTCAACTGCTGCGCTTCCGACTTGAGGAAGCTCGCCGACAGCAACAGCGCGTTCGGCAGGACAAAAAACGCGAGCAGCAGCGCCGCCGGCACCGCGACGACAAGGAGGGTCAGGATCGACGTTCGCGCGGGCGCGATCAGCATCGGCATCGCAAGTCGAGTCCGACCCCGTTAATCGCAGGTCACGTCAATTCCAAACGTCCATCGCGCGACTCGATCGCGAGGCCGCGCCAAACCGGGCGCGATGCGGTCAGCCCATGATCTCCTGCCAGCGCAACGTCCAGTCGCGGCGATTGTTGCCGATCGCGTCGAGATCCGGCAGCTTGACGCTTTCGAACTGCTGGTTGGTGACGATCTGCGCATCGCCGAAGCCCTTCGGCCAGTCGGTCAAGTCGCCGCGACCGGGACTACAGAAATAGGCGAGGCACCACGCGCGCTGCGTGGCCGGCTCGAGCATGAAATTGATGAATTCGTACGCGAGCTTCTTGTTTTTCGCGCCGACCGGTACCGACGCGGAGTCGATGTTCGCGATGACACCTTCCTTCGGGACGATCATGCCGTACGGAATGCCACGGCTGATGTAATACCCCGCGCGCGCGCTCCAGTACGGCGACAGCCACACTTCCCCGCTTTCGAAATGCGGCGCCGCTTCAGCCGAAGCGGTCACCACGACTCCGACGAAGGGTTTCTGGCTCTTCAGCAACGCCCACGCCGGTTCCATGTTCGAGGCGTTGCCGCCCCCTAGTTCCGCCGCGTGGATCAACGCATACACCGATAGCAGATTGGCGGGGTTGTAATTGATCACGTGCCCCTTGACCTTCGCACCGTAACGCTTGTCCGGCTGCCAGTAGTCGGCCCAGGACGTCGGCGCATCCAGCTTGTCCTTGTTGTAGAGCAGCGAGTCGAACTGCAGCGTGTGCATGACACCGGTCGGCGGTAGCGCCCGCCGCGCCTTCTCCCAGGTGAAGCGGAGATTCGGTACTTCCTTGTCGGTGATCTTCTCGAGCAGGCCCTCCTTCGAGCCGAGCAGGACCTCGGGCGGGCTCAGGGCCGCGGCGACGTCGAAGCCGGGCGCGCCCTTCGACGCGCGGATCTTGGCGTAATCCTGTGCGGAGGTGCCGGTCGTATCGTGAACGACCTTGACGCCGAGTTTCTTCTCGAACGGTTGGATGATCGCCTTCTCGAACAGCTCCTGGTACTCGCCGCCGAAGCTGTTGACGATCAGGGTTTCGTCCGTGCGTTGCGCGATCACGTAGGGTGCGCTGACGCCGGCGATCGCCGCGGCCGAGGCGCGGCGGATGAATTCGCGGCGAGAAAATCCGGTGCGCGGCGTCGAATCGGAATCCATGGCAACTCCTTCGCGTTCGTCCGGTGCCCGGCACGACGTTACCACAATCGCCTGGCGCCTTGCGCCCGTTGAAACCGCGGTCAGTGCAACGGCTCGGTGCGGATGCTGAACCGGACGTCCACTGCGTCCCGGACCTGAATTGCGCCCCCCAATACCGACAGCGGGGTCATTCCGAACATGGTTTGGGACAGCGTCAGCATCCCGCTGACCTGAAGCGCATCGTCGCGCTTGTCGAGCGACACCGGCACGTAGAGGATTCGAGTGACACCGTGGACGGTGATCGACACACTGACGTCGCGCTGGGATGGCAATC
>JAICVH010000372.1 GCA_025935435.1 Burkholderiales bacterium | reverse complement strand
GTTGCAACCGATCGGAACGGTCGTTGTGCTGACCGTTGTGTTCACCAGCATCATGCAGCCACGCCTTCCGGGCACCGGAGCGTTCACCTACAGCGTCTACTTGTGCGCCGGCGTATTTTCGTGGGGGCTTTTTGCCGAGATCGTGCAGCGGGATCTGAACGTGTTCATCGAGCACGGCAACTTCCTGAAAAAATCGAGTTTCCCGCGCTCGAGCCTGCCACTGATCGTTGCGTTGTCGGCGCTCGTGAATTTCGCGTTGGCGTTCGCGATCTACGGGGTATTCCTGGCGGTCATCGGGCGTTTTCCCGGATGGCTCGCCTTATCGGCAATACCGATCGTTTTACTCATCACGGCGTTTGCCGCGGGCCTTGGCGTGCTGCTCGGAACGGCGAATGTCTTTTTTCGTGATCTCGGCGCAGCGGTTCCGATCCTCATGCAGTTCTGGTTCTGGCTGACGCCGATCGTCTACCCGATCTCGGCCGTTCCGGAGTTCGTGCGCTCGTGGCTCGCGCTGAATCCGCTCGTGCCGCTGATCGGTGCGCTTCAGCGCCTGTTCACCGAAGGGCTTGCTCCGCAGTGGCCGTCGCTGCTGGTGCCGGGCGTGGTATCGCTCGTCGTGTGCGCGTTGGGCCTGGCGGCATTCCGTGCGCAAAGCGATGACATCGTGGACGAACTGTGATGCACGCACTCGCGATGTCGAACATCGGCAAGGCGTATCGGCGTTACGCGCATCCACGTGATCGGTTGACGGAGGCGTTGCTGCGCGGAAAGCCGCGTCACGAGAAGATCTGGGTCCTGCGCAACGTCGATGTGACGATCGAGCCTGGCGAGTCGGTGGCAATCATCGGCCAGAATGGCGCCGGCAAGAGCACGCTTCTCAAGCTGGCGACCGGCGTTACCAAGCCGACCGAGGGCACGCTCGAGCGCAGCGGGCGCATCGCCGCAATCCTTGAACTGGGCATCGGCTTTCATCCCGAATTCACCGGGCGCCAGAATATTCTCATCGCCGGGCAGCTCATGGGTATCGGCATGCACGAAATGGCAAAGGCAATGCCGTCGATTGCCGAGTTTGCTGAAATCGGCGCGTATTTCGATCAGCCGTTGCGCACCTATTCCAGCGGCATGCACGTACGTCTCGCGTTCGCCGTCGCGACAGCGATCCGCCCGGACATCCTGATCCTCGATGAAGCGCTCGCGGTGGGCGATGCCTACTTCCAGCACAAATGCGCGGCGCGTATTCGCGAGTTCAAGCGGCAGGGCACGACGCTGGTGTTCGTCTCCCACGACCCGGTGGCGGTGCGAACGCTGTGCGACCGCGCGCTGCTGTTCGACCGAGGCATGCTTGCCAAGGACGGCGCACCCGATCAGGTGCTGGAGTACTACAACGCGGCCATTGCACAGCGCGAAGCCGAATATCAGATTCGATCGGTCGAGATGGCGACGCCCGGACAGCCCCGCACGCGCTCCGGTGATCGCAAAGCGACGATCGAGTCGGTGGACCTGGTCGATGCATCGGGTGCATCCGTGCGGGCGATGCCATCGAATGCGCCCGCCCGCATACGGATCGAGCTTGCCGTGCACGCACCGCTCGACGCATTGACCGTCGGGTTCCTGATCCGTGACCGCGTCGGCAACGACGCATTCGGGACCAACACATTTCATCTCGAAGCGCCTGTCGCGCCACTCGTCGCCGGCGAGCGCTACGAGTGCGAGTTTTTGATTGAAGCGGTCGCGCTGGGTCACGGCCACTACAGCATCGCGGTCGCGTTGCACGAATCCGACAGCCATCTCGTGCGCAATCACGACTGGTGGGACCAGGCGCTCGTATTCCAGGTCGTACGTTCCGCCGAACCGTATCGGATCGGCATTGCCAATCTTCCGATCTCGAGCTCGGGCATTCGGGCGGTGGGAACGCGTCACTGATGGCAACAGTCGCCGGGTTCGTTCGCTGGTTGAAAGCGCTCCGATCGCTGAACGCGCAACGCAAGGCGCTTGACGATCACGCGACCGAATTGGGTCGGCTTTCCGCGCGCATCGATCCGCTCGCGGACGCCGCGCAGTCGCATGCCCGTGCGTTGGGTGCTCGTGAACGCGAAATCCGGGTGCTCGAAGCAACTGCCGCGACGCTTCAGCGTGACATCGGCGAGTTGACAGCGCGTCTTTCGTCAATCCTGACCAGGATCGATCGGGATGGCGTGGACGCACAAGCGGTCCGCGAAGGCGTCAGACGCGAGATCATCGGCATTACCGAATGGCTCGGACGCCTGGATCGGTCGGCCACGCAACTGGCGCAGGCCGATCGCGACGCGACGGATCTGGTCGAAGCGAACACGCGCGAGGTCACGCGGCAGATGGCATCGGTGCGCGAACGACTCGAAGCGGAAATCCGCGAGGTGACGCGGCAGATGGGATCGGTGCGCGAACGGCTCGAAGCGATCGCGCCGTTGTTTCCCGCGCTGCCCAACCTCGGTCCCGAACATAGTGCCGCGTGGTTTCACGCCGCGATCGAGGGCGCGTTCCGGGGTTCCGAAGCAGAGATCCAGCAACGACTTTCGGTATATCTGCCTTTCGTCACGCGGCTTCCGCGTGACATCGTCGGGCTGCACGCGGTCGACATTGGCTGCGGTCGCGGCGAGTGGCTGCGCGTATTGAACGACGCAGGCTTAACGGCGATAGGGGTTGACGCCAACGCCGTCAGTGTCGGGCGTTGCCTCGCCGAAGGCCTGAAAGTCATTCGGGACGACGCCATTCATTACTTACGCGGGCAGGCAGATGCATCGCTCGGCGTCGTCAGCGCTTTTCACGTGATCGAGCACTTGCCGACCGAGTCGCTGATCGCGCTGTTCGTGGAAGCGCATCGCGCGCTCGCGCCGGGCGGATTGCTGCTGGTCGAAACGCCGAATCCTGACAATGTGCTCGTCGGGTCAAGCTCTTTCTATCTCGACCCGACGCATCGCAACCCGATTCCGGCGCCGCTGTTGCGCGTGATGGTCGAATTCGCCAAATTCGACGTCGTCGAGTCGCTCGCGTTGCAGCCGAACGATGAAATGCGCGACCTGGCGGCCGCCGAACACTGGCCGGCGACGCTGGTGCGGTTGCTGGCCGGCCCGCGTGACATCGGCGTTGTCGCACGCAAGCCCGGCGACGGTCGCGCGCTGGCGACTGCGCCGCCCCACGCGTGATACGACGATGACTCTGAGAACGGCGGCGATACAGCGACTGGCTCGACTCGCCGCCCGCTCGCCCTCGCTGCGCTCGACGCTCGTTCGCGTATTGAATCGCACGCCGGGGATCAAGGCGCGCCTCAAGCGCGAGCTCTCGCGAGCAAGCACGCTTGCTGCGCAGGCGCCTTCGGCCGTCGCCACAGGCGACACGGACGACCTGTTCCTTTCGCGCGAGGCGCGCCGGGTACTCGAAGATCTGCGTGCGGCGCGCGCTCGCGTAGACCGAGGTTCCAAGGCGGATTCGTAATCGTTTCGTGCGCATCCTGATCGATCTGCAGGCGTGCCAGACGGCCAGTCGGCGGCGCGGCATCGGCCGGTATTCGGCGTCGCTGGTCGATGCGATCGTGCAGATTGCGAAACCACACGAAATTTCGCT
>JAICVH010000448.1 GCA_025935435.1 Burkholderiales bacterium | reverse complement strand
TCACGCTGATGACGTTCTTCGTGCTGCCGATCGTCGCCGTCGTCATTCGCTATTTCAGCCGACGCCTGCGCCGGATCGCACGCGACGTGCAGACGCGCACCGGCGCCATGACGCACGTGCTCGAGGAAATGATCGGCGGGCACCGGATCGTCCGCGTGTTCGGCGGAGAAGCGTACGAACGCGCGCGCGCCGTCAAGGCGGCCAACGCGTTGCGCACGTCGATGACCAAGCAATCGTCGGCGAGTGCGGCAAGCTCGCCGATTTCGCAGGTGCTGGCAGCGATCGCGGTTGGCGTGATCGTGTGGGTCGCTCTTTCGCAAAGCCAGAGCGGCAGCCTCGATCTCGGCACGTTCGCTTCGTACGTCGTCGCGCTGTTGACGCTGCTCGAGCGGATCAAGTCGCTGTCGGGCATCAACGCGGCGATTCAACGCGGACTTGCGGCCGCCGAGAGCATCTTCGCGCTGCTCGATCGTGATGTCGAACCCGACGAGGGCACGGTCGCCCTCGAACGCGCCGAAGGCGAGTTGCGCTTCGACCGCATTTCGCTACGTTATGCGGGTGCGGAGCGCGAGGCGCTCACCGACGTGTCGGTGACTGTGCGTCCCGGCGAGACGGTCGCGCTCGTCGGCAGCTCCGGCAGCGGCAAGACGTCGCTCGTCAACCTCGTTCCGCGCTTTTACGAACCGACGGCCGGCCGCTTGTTCATCGACGGCCACGACATCACCACGCTGACGCTCGAAAGCCTGCGCTCGCAGGTTGCGCTCGTATCCCAGGACGTTCTGCTGTTCGACGACTCGATCGCTGCCAACATCGCGTACGGTGCGATGACCGACACGCCGCAGGAAGCGATCGAGCGCGCCGCGGCCGCCGCGCATGCGCTCGAATTCATCCGTGCGCTGCCGCAGGGATTCGATACCGAGGTCGGCGAGAACGGCATCCGCCTGTCGGGCGGTCAGCGCCAGCGAATTGCGATCGCGCGGGCGATCCTCAAGGACGCCCCGCTGTTGATCCTCGACGAGGCGACGTCGGCGCTGGATTCGGAGTCCGAGCGTCAGGTGCAGGCGGCGCTCGACACACTGATGCAGGGTCGCACGACGATCGTCATCGCGCACCGCCTGTCGACGATCGAACATGCGGACCGCATCGTCGTGCTCGATCAGGGGAGGGTCGTCGAGGAAGGCAGCCATGCCGCGCTCCTCGCGCGCGGCGGCACGTACGCGAAGCTGCATCGGATGCAGTTTGCCGCGGTCGCGTCGCTCGCCGCGTGAGCATGGCGCGCGCACGGTCGGAACATCCGGGTCTCGCGCGTGCATGAGTGAGCGCGGGGCGACACCGCCGCTCGCGATCGCGCATACCGAGTCGTCGATGGGCTGGGGAGGCCAGGAGATCCGCACGCTGACCGAAGCGGCCGGTTTCATCTCGCGCGGGCATCGCGTCGTCGTGTATGCGGCTCCCGGCGCGCGTATCGCCGAAGAAGCGCCGCGCTTCGGCGTGCCGACGGTCACGTTGCCGATCGCGCGCAAACGCCCGCGCGGCGTGGGCAGCATCACCCGGGCGCTTTCGACCGATCCGGTCGACATCGTGAACGCGCACAGCTCGACCGACGCGTGGCTCGATGCACTCGCATGCGCATGGCTCGCGCGGACGCGGCGGCGTGCGCCGGTTCTGGTGCGCACGCGTCACGTATCGATCCCCGTACCGCGCGATCCGGCGACGCGCTGGCTGTACCGGCGCGCGACGGCGCGGATCGTGACGACCGGAGCGGCGCTGCGCGACCAGTTGATCCGCGACAATCATTTCGACGCCGATCGCATCGACTCGGTGCCGACCGGAATCGACACCGCGCGGTTCGCGCCCCGCTCCAAGCCTGCGGCGCGCCACGACGTCGGCCTGGACCGGGCAACGTCGCTCATCGGCATCGTCGCGACGTTGCGAAGCTGGAAGGGTCACCGCTTTCTGCTCGAGGCGCTGCCGCAAATCGCGCATGGCGGCGTGCATCTCGTCATCGTCGGCGACGGACCGCAGCGCACGGCGCTCGAGGCCCAGGCAAGCGCGCTGCAACTGGGCGAGCGCATCACGTTCGCCGGCCAGCAGGCGGACGTTGCCCCGTGGCTCGCGTCGCTCGACGCGTTCGTGCTGCCGTCGTACGCGAACGAAGGCGTGCCGCAGGCGCTGTTGCAGGCGATGTTCATGGCGATTCCGTGCATCACGACCGATGCCGGCGGGATACCGGAGATCGCGCGCGACGGCGATACCGCGCGCGTCGTGCCCCCAAAGGATCCCGCCGCGCTTGCACGCGCCATCGATGCCCTCCTCGACGATCCGGCCGGCAGCGCGCGCATGGCGGAGCGCGCACGCGCCTACGTCGTTGCTCGCTTCGGACTTGCGACGATGCTCGAGCGCATGGAGGATGTATTTCGACGCGCGCTCGCCGCGCGCGCACCGCGGTGATGATGACGACGCCCGGAATGAGCACTCGCGCGACGTCGAGCCGCTTCGCCAATCGCGTCGGCGTCGTGACCCGCGCGCTTGCACGCCGCTCACGGGCGCGATCGGCACCGCGAGATCCGCGCCGCATCCTGATCGCGCATCACCTGCTGCTGGGCGACACGCTGATGTTGACGCCGCTGGTGAAGAAACTGCGGACGCTGCACCCGGACGCGGATATCGCCATGACCGTTCCGCGCGCGATCGCTCCGCTTTACGCGATGCGACCGTATGGGCTGCGCGCGCTGGCCTTCGATCCGCGCGCCGACGCGGACGCGTTGTTTGCCGAAGCGCCGTTCGACCTGGCGTTCGTGCCGGGCGACAACCGTTATTCATGGCTCGCTGCCGCGATGCGCGCACGCTGGATCGTTGCGTTCGCCGGCGATCGCCCACGCGTCAAGAGCTGGCAGGTCGATGACGAAGTGCCGTATGCGAAAACGCCTGCCGCGTGGGGCGATCTCGTCGCGCAACTCGTCGACGGTGAGGCGCCCGCGCCGTATCGCACCACCGAGTGGACCGCCCCTTCGTACGCCGATTTCGCGGCGCCGGCGTCTCCGTATGCGGTGCTGCACGTCGGCGCGAGTTCGCCGCTCAAGCAGTGGAACGCCGGTCGCTGGCGTGAGCTCGCCATCTGGCTCGAAGCGCGCGGCATTGC